>JAFAMT010000233.1 GCA_019233085.1 Herbaspirillum sp. | reverse complement strand
CCCATCTCCAGGCCATGGTAGCCACAGACCAGCTGGCCATCGCGCACGAATCCCAGCGACAGCGGCGCACCGCGATGCGGGCAGAAATCTTCCACCGCCGCGACCTTGCCTTCGGCGCCACGGTAGAACACGATCTTTTCGCCGCAGATCTGACGGCCTAGTGGCTTGCTGGCGATCTCGTCGGGGGTGCAGGCAACGTACCAGGCATTCTTGGGGAACATGGTGCTCTCCTCTTGGGTGAATTCCTCAATGGGCGCATGCGGACAATGGCCGGCGCCACGATCAGGCTTTTTATCTTCTGGTTCCGCAGGCTGGCTTGATCCAGATCCTGTCGGGTCTCTCGGTTTCTTGTTTTAATATTCAGCACACTGAATGTTTAGAAAAGTATCCGCCAATCCGCACCGCAAGTAAACTCGGTAGCGGACTTTTTTTGTTGCGCGCCGCATCAATTAACGCAAGGCAATCGCCCTTGCCGGTTACACTCCCGAGCATCCCGCCGCATGCAGGCCAGCCCATCCGACCGATCCGCCATGTCCACAAAACCTAGCGCAGAGCAACACGAGACCGCCGCCGAAAGCCGCCTGGTCGACCTGTATGAACATCCCGGCCACCTGTTGCGCCGGGCGCAGCAGATTTCGGTCTCGCTCTTCCATGATGAAATCGGTGGCGTGATCACGCCGGTGCAATACGCGATCCTGCGCATGCTCTCCAATCACCCCGGCATCGACCAGGTGACACTGGCCGGCCTGGTGGCCATCGATACCTCCACCGGCGCCACCGTCTGTGCGCGCCTGGAAGAAAAAGGCTTGCTGGTGCGCGAGGTGATCCCGCACAACCGTCGCCAGCGCGCGTTGCGCATCACGGCCGCAGGCGAGAGCCTGCTGGAGGAACTGGTTCCGGGCTTGCAGCGCCTGCGCAAGCGTATCCTGGCGCCGCTCGATGAAGCCGAACGGGAGCAGTTCATGGTCCTGCTGGACAAGCTGGTGCACGTCAACAATGCGCACAGCCGCGCGCCGCTGGCCCGGTTACCCTCGGAGAACGACGACGCGCATTGAGCCAGGCTCAGGCCACCGCCACCAGCCTGTCCAGGGTCTGCCCATCGTCAAGCAGGCTCTGGCTGTCGGACGCATGCACGATGCGTCCGCGATCCAGAACGATGGCGCGCTGGGTCAGCGACAACGCCATGCGCGCATGCTGCTCCACCACGATCACCGACATGCCCTCTTCACTGACCAGGCGACGGATCACCCTCAGCAATTCCTGCACGATGATGGGGGCCAGTCCTTCCATGGGTTCGTCCAGTAGCAGGATGCGCGGGCTCACCATCAGCGCGCGCGCAATGGCCAGCATCTGCTGCTCGCCACCCGAAAGCTGGTTGCCCATGTTGTTGCGACGCTCATGCAGGCGCGGGAAGATCTGGTAGATCTTCTTCAGGTCCCACTTGCCGCCGCGCTCCACCACCGTCAGGTGTTCCTCCACGCTCAGCGAGGGGAACATAAAGCGTTCCTGCGGCACCCAGCCCAGGCCGGCATGGGCGCGCTTGTGGGTAGGCACGCGCACGATGTCGTTGCCGCACCAGCGGATGCTGCCGCCGCGCAGGCGCGTCAGGCCCATCAGGGTCACCAGCAGGCTGGTCTTGCCCACGCCATTACGGCCCAGCAGGGCCAGGCTTTCGCCTTCGTTCATGGCGAAGGACGCATCTTCCAATACGATGGATTCGCCGTAACCGGCGCTTACCTTCTCCAGTGCCAGCAGCTCACTCATGCTCGGCCTCCCCCAGGTAGACTTCCTTGACGCGCTGGTCGGCGGCGATCTCGGCCGGTGTGCCTTCCACCAGCACCTTGCCGCCCACCAGCACGGTGATGCGTTCGGCAAAACGGAATACCAGCCCCATGTCGTGCTCGATGAAGACGATGGTGACATCGCGCGGCAATTGTGCAATCACCTCGAAGAGCTCGCGGCTCTCGGCCGAGGGGATGCCGGCGGCCGGCTCGTCCAGCAGCAAGACCTTGGGCTTGGTGGCCAGGGCCAGGGCGATTTCCACCAGGCGCTGCTTGCCATAGGCCAGGCTGCGGGTGATGCTGTTGGCTTCGCTCTCCAGCTTCAGCGAGGCCAGCAGGGTCATCGCTTCCTCCACCACCTCAGTCTGGCTGGCCACGGTCTGGTACCACTTGTATTGCATGCCGCGCCGCTCGGAGATGGCCAGCACCACCGACTCCAGCACCGTCAGGCCGGCAAAGAGGGTATTGATCTGGAAGGTACGCGTCATGCCGCGCTTGACGCGCTCATGCTGGACCAGGCCGGTGATGTCGTCACCGCCGAACCAGACCTTGCCGCTGCTGGGCGCGAAGCCGCCGGTCAAGAGGTTGATGAAGGTGGTCTTGCCGGCGCCGTTAGGGCCGATCAAGGCATGACGCGCGCCCGGCTGGAAGCTCAGGCTGACATCGCTGTTGGCCACGAAACTGCCCCAGCGCTTGGTCAGGCCTTCGGTGCGCAGGGTGGTGTCCCCTGTCTGCTGGGTCGCGCTCATGCCCGGCCTCCCTTGAAGAACTTCTCACGCAGGACCGCCAATCCGCCCAGCAAACCGCCACGGGCGAACAGCACGATCACGATCAGCAGCAGGCCGATCCAGAATTGCCAGTAGGCCGGATTGAGTCCGGAGAGATAATCCTGCGCCAGCATGTAGACCAGCGCGCCAATCAGCCCACCATAGAGGCGACCGGTGCCGCCCAGCACCAGGATGATCAGCAGCTCGGCCGACCGCGGAAAGCCCAGCACATCCAGGCCGACGAACTGCGTGGTCTGCGCCAGCAAGGCGCCGGCCACACCGGCCACGGCAGCGGCGACCGTGAAGATCACCACCAGGCGGCGGCTGACGTCGGCGCCGATGGCGGGCATGCGGCGACCGCCTTCGCGGATGCCCTTCAGACCCAGACCGAAGGGGGAATTAACCAGCCGGCGCAGCACCGCGAAGACGATGAAGAGCACCACGAAACTGTAGACATAGGCGACGCGACCGGTGAGGTCGAACTCGAAGAGCCCGAAGATCTTGTCCATCACCATGCCCGAGAGACCGTCCACGCCACCGGTGATGAAGGCCGCCTTGTTGGCCGCCTCGAAGAGCATCAGGCCGATACCCAGCGTAACCATCAGGCGCGTCAGGTCGGCCCCGCGCACCACCAGGAAGCTGACCAGGAAACCGACCACCGCCGCCGCCAGCGCTGCCAGCAACAGCCCGCTGATCGGTTCGCCCCAGCCATGCGCGGCCAGCAGGCCGGCGGTGTAGGCGCCCACGCCGAAGAAGGCGGCGTGGCCCAGCGAGACGATGCCGGCATAACCCAGGATCAGATCCAGCGAGACGGCAAACAGGCCCACGATCATGACCTGGCTGATCAGCACCAGGTAGTCAGGGAAGACGAAATAGGCGACCACCGGCAAGAGCCAGAAGAGCAGTTCCAGCGGCGTCCAGCGGTCATTGGGCAGGTGCAGGGCGGGCTTCATGTTGGAGGATCCGGTAGGAGCGGCAGGATGGGTCGGCGCGGTGCGCGCCACCAGGGAAGTGAGGATGCTCATCCGCGCCTCCGCATCAGGCCCGCCGGGAACAGGATCAGCAGCACCACCATCAGGCCATAGATGACGAAGGCGCCGATCTCGGGTACGTAGTATTTGCCGGCGACATCGAAGACGCCCAGGATCACCGCCGCCAGCAGCGGCCCCTTGATGGTGCCGGCGCCACCCACGGCCACCACCAGCAGGAAGTAGACCATGTACTTGACCGGGAAGGTCGGATCCAGCCCCAGCACGTCGATGCCCAGGCCGCCGCCCAGGCCGGCCAGTCCGGAACCGAGTGCGAAGGTCAGGCTGAAGACGCGGCTGACATTGATGCCCAGGCCGGCCGCGGCCACCTGGTTATCGACCGAGGCACGGATCTGCGCGCCGAAGCGGGTGCGCTCGATCAAGAGGCCCAGGGCCAGCGTCACCAGCACCACCACACCGATGAGGAAGACCCGGTAGGCGCCCACATCCAGGCCCAGCAGCGAGACCTGTCCGCGCAGCCAGTCGGGCAACACCACCGGCTGCTGGGTCGGCCCCCACTGCCAGGTGGCGCCGGCCACGGCCATGAAGGTCAGGCCGATGGAAAAGAGCACCTGGTCCAGGTGGCTGGCCTTGTAGAGGCGGCGATAGAGCGAGCGCTCCAGCACCAGGCCGACCGCCGCCGAAGCCAGGAAGGCCAGCGGCAACGTGACCAGGAAGGGAACCCCCAGGCGGTTGAGCAGGCTCACGCAGACATAGCCGCCCAGCATGGCAAAGGCGCCATGGGCCAGGTTGATGAAGTTCATCATGCCCATCGTCACCGACAGGCCCACACTGATGAGAAAGAGCAGGCTGCCATAGGCAATGCCGTCGAATAACACGCCGAGGAAGTTGCCTAGCATGGCCAAGCTCCCTGGCGGACGTGCCGCAAGTTGCCCGCAAGGGGCGTGAACGTACGCTGGTCAAACATGATGCTGCAGTCTCCTCTTCTGGTCTGGCCTGCGGCTCTGTTTTTGTCGGCCGCTCGGTCACTGGCTTGCTGGGTGCTTATTCTCTAAGTGTTGCTGCGGTCCTTATCCGATTGTTCTTTACGGAGCGCTCAGACGCGCTCGATCACCATCGCAATGCCCTGCCCAACGCCGATGCACATGGTACACAAGGCGTAACGGCCACCGCTGCGTTCGAGCTGGTAGATGGCGGTGGTCACCAGGCGCGCACCGCTCATGCCCAGCGGATGGCCCAGGGCGATGGCGCCGCCGTTGGGGTTGACGCGTGCATCGTCATCGGCCACGCCCAGTTCGCGCAACACCGCCAGGCCTTGCGAGGCAAAGGCTTCGTTGAGTTCGATGACGTCCATCTGGTCTATCGTCATGCCCAGTTGCGCCAGCAGCTTCTTGCTGGCCGGGGCCGGGCCGATGCCCATCACACGCGGCGCCACGCCGGCGGTGGCCATGCCCAGGATGCGTGCACGCGGCTTGAGCTGGTATTGCTCCACCGCCTCGACACTGGCCAGCAGCAGCGCGCAGGCACCGTCATTGACGCCCGAGGCATTGCCGGCGGTGACCGTGCCGTCGGGCTTGACCACGCCCTTCAGGCGGGCCAGCGCTTCCATGCTGGTAGCACGTGGATGCTCATCCTGCGTGACGGTGATGGGGTCACCCTTCTTCTGCGGGATCACCACCGGCACGATCTCCTGGGCCAGCGTGCCATTGGCTTGCGCGGCGGCGGCCTTGGCCTGGCTGCGCAGGGCGAACTGGTCCTGGTCTTCACGACTGACCTTGTAATCGACGGCGACGTTTTCGGCCGTCTCGGGCATGGCATCCACGCCATACTTCTGCTTCATCAGGGCATTGACGAAACGCCAGCCGATGGTGGTGTCCTGGATCGCGGCCTGGCGCGAGAAGGCACTGTCGGCCTTGCCCATCACGAAGGGAGCGCGGGTCATCGATTCGACGCCGCCGGCGATCATCAGCCGGGTCTCGCCCGACTTGATGGCGCGCGCGGCGGTGCCCAGCGCATCCATGCCCGAGCCACACAGGCGGTTGATGGTGCTGCCCGGCACTTCCTGCGGCAGGCCAGCCAGCAGCAGCGACATGCGCGCCACGTTGCGGTTGTCTTCACCGGCCTGGTTGGCACAGCCGTAGATGACATCATCGACGGCGCTCCAGTCCACTTGCGGATTGCGTTCCATCAACGCGCGCAGCGGCACGGCGCCCAGGTCGTCGGCGCGCACGTCCTTGAGCGCGCCGCCGTAGCGGCCGATGGGAGTACGGATGGCGTCACAGATAAATACGTCTTTCATGCTGTCCTCGCTGCAGATGGGGCTTGATGCAAATGGATGGGTTCAGGGACTCGCTCGATCGCAGAGATTCAGGCTGCAGGCAGCAAGGGTGCGCCAGTCACTTCCTGCAATTGCGCGAAGGACAGGCCTTCGACGATCTCCACCACCCGCAGGCCTTGCGGCGTGACATCGATCACGGCCAGGTCGGTATAGATGCGGTTGACGCAGCCCACGCCGGTGAGCGGATAGGAGCAGGCCTCTACCAGCTTGCTCTCGCCGGTCTTGGTCTGATGGTCCATCATCACGAACACCTGCTTGGCGCCGATGGCCAGGTCCATCGCACCGCCCACGGCGGGGATGGCGTCGGCCGCGCCGGTATGCCAGTTGGCCAGGTCACCCTTGGCCGAGACCTGGAAGGCGCCCAGCACGCAGATATCGAGATGGCCGCCACGCATCATCGCGAAAGAGTCCGCGTGATGGAAATAGGAGCCGCCGGTGAGCAGCGTCACCGGCTGCTTGCCGGCGTTGATCAGGTCTTCGTCCTCTTCGCCGGGCGCGGGCGCCGGGCCCATGCCGAGCACGCCGTTTTCGCTGTGCAGGAAGATTTCCTTGTCCGACGGCAGGTAGTTGGCGACCTTGGTAGGCAGGCCGATGCCCAGGTTCACGTAGGCGCCTTCGGGGATGTCCTGGGCCACGCGTGCGGCGATCTGGTCACGGGTGTAGCGGTTCATTGCTGGGCCTCCTTGGTTGCCACGATGCGCTGTACGAAGATGCCGGGCGTGATGATGTTTTCCGGATCGAGCTGGCCCAGCTCCACCACCTCGCTGACCTGGGCAATGGTGCACTTGGCAGCCATGGCCATGATAGGTCCGAAGTTGCGGGCGGTCTTGCGATAGACCAGGTTGCCCCAGCGGTCGCCGCGCAGCGCCTTGATCAGGGCGAAGTCGGCGTGGATGGGCGACTCCAGCACATAGTGGCGACCGTTGATCTCGCGGGTTTCCTTGCCCTCGGCCAGCATCGTGCCGTAGCCGGTCGGGCTGAAGAAGCCGCCGATACCGGCGCCGGCGGCGCGGATGCGCTCGGCCAGGTTGCCTTGCGGGGTCAGTTCCAGTTCGATCTCGCCAGCGCGGTAGAGCGCGTCGAAGACGTGCGAATCGGTCTGGCGCGGGAAGGAACAGATGATCTTCTTCACCCGCTTGGTCTTGAGCAACGCGGCCAGGCCGGTGTCGCCGTTGCCGGCATTGTTGTTGACGATGGTCAGGTCGCGCGCGCCTTGCGCGATCAGGGCATCGATCAGCGCCGATGGCATGCCGGCATTGCCGAAACCGCCGATCATGATGGTGGCGCCATCATGGATGTCCGCCACCGCCTGCTCCAGGGAGCCAGAAATTTTATCGATCACGTTGCTCTCACTTTAGGTTCGGCGCCGGCCAAGGCGGCGCCTGCTTGCAGCCCGCTGCAGTGCTCAGCAGGGCCGGTTCTGGTCGGGTCTCCACCAGGTCCGGGGGATCGCTTGCGGGCTGTTGTGATTTGCGCCACAATGTTCGATCACCGAACTAATGTTTGATTTTCGCACAAAAAGAGTTTAGCGACCCGGTTTAAGGGCCGTCAAGAAAAACCCGCAGGATGTGTTCGCTTGCCGCACAAACCGTTAGAATCCACCGACTGCCATCGAGAATCCGCGCCCATGTCCACCACGCCCGTCGCCAAGACCCGCAACAGTCCAGTCAAGAGCGGCAAAAGCAGCAAGAGCATTGACGCCAGCGCCGCCAAGCCCGCCCGGGCCACCCGGCCGCGGGCCAAGGAGGCGAGCGCCCCGGCCGAACCGGAACGCGAGCTGACCATTGCCGAGGAGATCGACGCCCTCACCGATCCCAGCTTCATGACCTCGCTGGCGCGCGGCCTGGCGGTGATCCGTGCCTTCAGCGATTCACGCCGCAGCCTGACCATCGCCCAGATCAGCCAGAAGACCGGCATCCCGCGCGCGGCGGTACGGCGCTGCCTGCATACCTTGAAGCAGCTGGGCTATGCCGATTCCGACGTCAACAATTTCTCGCTGCGCCCCAAGATCCTCACGCTGGGTTACTCCTACCTGTCCTCCACGCCGCTGACCGTATCGGCCCAGCCCTACCTGAACAACATCAGCCGCACCCTGGGCGAGTCCTGCTCGCTGGCCGTGCTGGACGATAACGAAGTGCTCTACGTGGCGCGCTCGGCCACCTCGCGCGTGATGTCGGTGGCGCTCAATACCGGCAGCCGCCTGCCCGCCTATTGCACCTCGCTGGGCCGGGCCATGCTGGCACACCTGCCTGACGACCAGCTGAAGGCCTACTTCGAGAAGGTCAAGCTGCGCGCGCTGACCGACAAGACGGTGGTGTCGCAGAAGCGCCTGCGCGAGATCCTGGCCGGCGTGCGCGAGAACGGCTATGCCGTCATCGACGAAGAACTGGAAGTGGGACTGCGCTCCATCGCCGTGCCGGTGCGCGGTGCCTCCGGCAACGTGCTGGCGGCGCTGAACGTGGGGGCACAAGCCGCGCGCGTATCGCGCAAGCAGATGGAAGAAGAGATCCTGCCGGTGCTGCTGCGTGGCGCCCAGGAGCTATCGGTACTGCTGCCCTGAAAAACCGGTCCGGCCGCACCAGGGTGCTGGCCGGACCGAAAGACCGGGGCGTCCACAGTCCCGCCCCGGCCATGGATGCGGCGCATCCCTGCGGATGCGCCGTCCTCAAGTACCTTGTGCAGATCAGAAGGTATGGCGGATGCCGCTCATCACGCCGAACTGGTTCTTGCCCGCTCCCACCGTACCGCCGGCATCGATGGCCACGGCCGAAGTGCCACCGTTCTTGATGTAGCCCACCGAGGTATACAGCGCCGTGCGCTTGGAGAGGTTGTAAGTCAGGCGTGCCACCGACAGCGTGACATCGTTGTCGCTACCCTTGACGTTCAGGCGCGAGACCTGGGCATCCACCACCAGGGCCACCGACAGCGGATAGCTCACGCCCAGGTAGTACAGGTCGGAGTCGGTATTGGTATTGGCTGCCGCGCGGGTACGACGATCCACCACACCACCACCGATCTTGACATCGCCCAGCATGAAGTAGCCGTTCAGCGTGACGCGCTGGTCGGTATTGTCGCTGCTGGTCAGGCCATTGGAGGCGCCGGTGTTGCCATACAGGATGTCGTAGGATGTGGTGACACCCCAGCCACGGCCGTCATAGCCCAGCAGGCCGGTGACCTGGCGGCAGGCCTTGCTGTTGCCGGCCACTTCGCCGGGGCAGTTGGTGGCGGCGGGACCGGCCGGGCCGGCGGCATCGCGACCGAAGCTGTAGGTCGCACCCACGGTGAAGCCGCTGAAGGTGCCGAGGTAGCCGATGGAGTTGTCGCTACGCGCATTGGGCAGGTAGGGATCGATGCTGCCGATGGCGAAGATGTTGGGCCCCATGACGTCGGTCTTGAGCTGCGAGATATACGTCATGTTGATCTGGCGGCCCAGCATGACCTGCCCCCAATCGCCCTTCAGGCCGACGTAGGACTGGCGGCCGAACAGGCGGCCGCCCTGGCCCATCGCACCAGTGTCAGGCGCAAAGCCGGACTCCAGCACGAACATGGCCTGCAGGCCGCCACCGAGATCTTCCGTCCCGCGGAAGCCCAGGCGCGACGGGAAGCTGCCCGTCAGCGAAGGCACCTTGAAGACCGAATTGCCGGCCGCGTTGGCATTGGTCGTATATACCACGCCGGTATCGATGATGCCGTAGATGGTGACCGAACTCTGCGCCATCGCCTGGCTTGCGCACAGGCCTGCGGCCAGGGCCATTGCGCTCATTGCTACTGTCTTTTTCATTACCGTCTCCTCCTGATGAATCGTTGAACGTTGTGTTTGGCCGGTCTGCTGCCGGATCGCACCTTGTGCCGGTGCGTACCGGCGATTCGCCGCTCGCCGTCCTTGCTTTGATACAGGGTGTTGCCTGTTGCGAATTCAGTGCTGCCGTGAGCGACGCACCACCAGGCACGGGCGCAAGAAGGCCCCCTGCCCCATGACCATGGTCATCGGCATGCCTGCTGTTGCCACGCGCTGCGCGCGTCGCGGTGAAACACGATTGATGGATGCAACTCGTGGTCGCATGAGAAGGAATGCTGGAGGAAGCCTCACAGAACCTTCAGGGAACGTCTCCGGACTAAGTTTTTGTGCCGTTTTATTTGCCGTTCGATTACCGCACATCAGTTTGTTAACCGAACAGATGTTGCGATACTATTGTTCGCGCCCCGGCTTTGTCAACAAGGCGAATCGGGTAAAACCAGGCAACGCGTCGCCCGACTGCAACAGTGGGGCCCTCGATGAGACAATCAATCCGGCGACAGAACCGGTCAGATCACCGAGGCTGCACGCACTCAACATGGAGACTGAAAATGACGTTCAAGAAAGCCGCCCTGCTGGCCTTGCTGGCAGGTTCCCACCTCATCATGGCCGCGCCCGCGCAGGCCGAAGACACCATCAAGGTCGGCCTCATCGCCGCCTTCTCCGGCCCCTTCGCCGACTACGGCAAGCAGATGGAAGGCGGCATCAAGGCCTGGATGGCGCAGCATGGCGACAGCGTGGCCGGCAAGAAGGTGCAGGTCATCATCAAGGACACCACCGGGCCCTCGCCCGAGATCGCCAAGCGTCTCGCGCAGGAACTGGTGGTGCGCGACAAGGTGGATTTCCTGGCCGGCTTCGGCCTCACGCCTGAAGCGCTGGCGGTGGCCCCGATCGCCGAACAGGCCAAGAAGCCGATGATCATCATGAATGCCGCCAGCTCGGTGATCACCACCAAGTCCAACTACATCGCACGCTTCTCGATGACGCTGCCGCAGGTGTCGGGCCCGATGGCAACCTGGGCGCTGAAGAACGGCATCAAGCGCGTGGTCACGCTGGTGGCCGACTATGGCCCCGGCATCGACGCCGAGACCGCCTTCAAGACCAACCTGCTGGGCGGCGGTGGCCAGGTAGTGGAGTCCATCCGCGTGCCCCTGCGCAATCCCGAGTTCGCGCCCTACATCCAGCGCATCAAGGACGCCAAGCCCGAGGCCGTCTTCATCTTCGTGCCGGCCGGCGAGCAGAGCATCGCCTTCATGAAGGGCTATCGTGAACGCGGCCTGGCCGAAGCGGGCATCAAGGTCATCGCCACCGGCGACCTCACCGACGACCACGTCATGCCGGCCATGGGCGACTCCACGCTGGGCGTGATCACCAGCTTCCACTATTCGGCTGCCCACGACTCGGCCGAGAACAAGGCCTTCCTCAAGAGCTTCGCCGCCGCCAACCCCGGTACGGGCCGTCCCAACTTCATGGCCGTGGCGGCCTATGACGGCATGGCCGCCATCTACGAGGTCAGCAAGAAGCTCAATGGCAAGATCGAGGGTGATCGCGCCATGGCCATCCTCAAGGGCATGAAGCTGACCAGCCCGCGCGGCCCCATCACCATCGACCCGGCCACCCGCGATATCGTGCAGACCGTCTATGTGCGCAAGGTCGAGAAGATCGGCAACGAAGCCTACAACGTGGAATTCGACAAGTTCGAGAACATGAAGGACACCGGAAAATAAGTTTTCCTCTCCCCCTTCTCCACGGCAACGCCGGTGATGCACTGCACACCGGCGTTTTTCTTTGGGCCGCCAGGCCCGTAGCAGCCTGGCGTTGAGCCCTCTGGAATTTTCCAGAAGCGGCGACTGCGGTGCAACATCGACGGCGGCAGGTTGGTCAGGAAATCATGTTCGACTACCGCCCGCTTTTGTATCAATCGCACAAAACGCAACATCTCGATCGCTTGCGTTTACGTCCCGAATACTTATACTGAATAATAGTTCTACTTTATAACTAATTTGGGAAATCCCAAAAAAGCCAACCCCGGCATGATGAGCGAGCGCATGAACCAGCACAGCAACCTCCTTGAGATAAAGCAACACGGCGCCATAGCCGAAATCGCCCTGAACCGGGCACCCAAGCGCAATGCGCTCAACGACCCGCTGGTGCGGGCCATCCGCGATTGCTTCGAGAACCTGCCCGAGGGCGTGAAGGTGGCCATCATCCACGGCCAGGGCGAGCACTTCTGCGCCGGCCTGGACCTGTCCGAGCTGCGCGAGCGCGACACCTCCGAATCCATGCATCACTCGCGGATGTGGCACGCCGCCTTCGAGCAGATCCAGTTCGGCCGCGTACCGGTGATCGCCGTCCTGCATGGCGCTGTGATCGGCGGCGGCCTGGAACTGGCCTCGGCGGCGCATATCCGCGTGGCCGAGGAAAGCGCCTTCTATGGCCTGCCGGAAGGCCAGCGCGGCCTCTTCGTCGGTGGCGGCGGCTCGGTACGGATCTCGCGCCTGATCGGCGTGGCACGCATGGCCGACATGATGCTGACCGGGCGCGTGCTCTCGGCCGAGGAGGGTCACCAGGCCGGCATCTCGCAATACAGCGTGGCCACGGGACGCGGCCTGGACAAGGCGCGCGAACTGGCCGAACGCATCGCCCGCAATGCCCCCATGACCAACTATGGAGTCATGCATGTGCTGCCGCGTATCCATGACCAGTCCATCCAGGATGGCCTGATGACGGAGTCGCTCATGGCAGCGGTGGCCGGCAGCGATCCCGATACCAAGGGTCGCCTGGCAGCCTTCCTCGATCACAAGCAGAACAAGGTCAAGCCGGCCTGAGACATCGCCACGGCACCCCGCATCAGTCAGCATCAGTCAGCATCAGTCAGCATCAGTCAGTAATACAGTGCAGCACATAACAACACATCTTCCGGGCAAGTACCTCGGGAGATTCCACAACAGAGACATGTATGAACACTCCTCCTCGCTATCGCAGCGTCAGGTTCGGCATCGGCGGCGTCGACGTCGTGCCGGGTGCTGACGGCCAATCCATCGTCAAGACCCGCCAGCCGCTGGAGGCCTACCCGGCGCGCCTGACCGACAAGCTCATCCACTGGGCCACGGTCGACCCCGAGCGCACCTACATGGCGCGCCGCGACGGTAGCGGCGGCTGGCGCCGCATCAGCTATGGCCAGGCCCTGCAGAGCGCGCGCCGCATCGGCCAGGCGCTGCTGCAACGTGGCCTGTCGGCCGAGCATCCCTTGCTGATCCTCTCCGAGAACGATCTCGAACATGCCCTGCTGGTGCTGGGCTGCCACTATGCGGGCGTACCGTATGCGCCGGTGTCCTCGGCCTATTCGCTGCTATCCAAGGACTATGCCAAGCTGCGCCACGCGGTACAGCTGCTGACACCCGGTTTGATCTTCGCCGCCCATGGCGAGAAGTTCGCCGCGGCCGTCAATGCGGTGGCGCCCGATATCGAGTTCGTGGTCACCGAGGCGCCACCCGCCGGCCGCGACTGCACCCTCTTTGCCGAGCTCGACGCCACCCGCGCCGGCGACGAGGTAGAGCGTGCCTACGCCGCCACCGGCCCCGATACCATCGTCAAGTTCCTCTTCACCTCGGGCTCGACCAAGATGCCCAAGGCCGTGATCAACACCCAGCGCATGATGTGCAGCAACCTGCAGATGATCGTGCAGACCTTCCCCTTCCTGGCCGAGGAGCCGCCCATCCTGATCGACTGGCTGCCCTGGAACCATACCTTCGGCGCCAATCACAACGTGGGCATCGTGCTCTACAACGGCGGCACCATGTATATCGACGAAGGCAAGCCCACGCCGCAAGGCCTGGCCACGACACTGGAGAACCTGCGCGAGATCGCCCCCACCGTGTACTTCAACGTGCCGGTGGGCTGGGAAGGCATCGCCCATGCGCTGGAGAAGGACGAGGCCCTGCGCCGCACCTTCTACAGCCGCCTGCGCATGCAGTTCTATGCCGGCGCGGCGCTGGCGCAACCGGTCTGGGACAAGCTGCACGCTACCGCCGAGGCCACCTGCGGTGAACGCATCGTGATGTCCTGCGGGCTGGGCATGACCGAGACCTCGCCGTCGGCGCTGTTCGTGGTGGACCAGCAGGTGCAGGCCGGCCAGATCGGCATCCCGACCCCGGGCATGGAAATCAAGCTGGTCCCCAATGGCGACAAGATCGAGATCCGCTATCGCGGCCCCAATGTCACGCCGGGTTACTGGCGCGCGCCGGAACAGACCGCCGAAGCCTTCGACGAGGAGGGCTACTTCCGTTCCGGCGATGCGGTGCGCTGGCTCGATCCGGCCCATCCCGATCGCGGCTTCATGTTCGACGGCCGCGTGGCCGAGGACTTCAAGCTCTACACCGGCACCTGGGTCAGCGTCGGGCCGCTGCGCGCGGTGATCGCCCACGAGGGCGCGCCCTACCTGCAGGATGCCGTCATCACCGGCCAGGACCGCAACGAGGTCGGCATGCTCATCGTCCCCAACATCGAACGCTGCCGCCAGCTGGCGCGCCTGCCCGCCGATGCCTCACGCGCCGAGGTGCTGTCGGCTGCACCGGTGCGGGATTTCTTCCAGGGCGTGCTGGAGCGACTGCAAGCACACGCCACCGGCAGCTCCACGCGCGTCACCCGGGCGCTGGTGCTGGTGGAGCCGCCCTCCTTCGACCGTGGCGAGGTGACCGACAAGGGCTCCATCAACCAGCGCGCCGTGCTGACCCATCGCGCGGCCCTGGTCGAGACCCTGTATGCCGGCACCGACCCGGCCGTGCTCAAGCTGCAGGCGGCGCTCTCGCCTGCCCACTAAGAATCAGCAAGGAAACCGCTACATGACACAAGCAGCCTTCTATTCCAGCTTCAAGGACATCTGGCTGGCCGGCGGCGTACGCACGCCCATGGTCGACTATTGCACCAGCTTCAGCCAGCTCTCGCCCACCGACATGGGCATCAAGGTGGCGCGCGAGGTACTGGCCCGCACCGGCATTCCGGCCATTGACATCGGCTCGGTCATCGCCGGCAACATGGCCCCCGGCGACGCCTACCAGTACATGCTGCCGCGGCACATCGGGCTCTATGCAGGCGTGCCGCTGACGGTGCCGGCCATCATGGTCCAGCGCATCTGCGGCACGGGCTTCGAGCTGATCCGCCAGGCCGGTGACCAGATCGAGCGCGGCTATACCGAGACCGCGCTGATCGTGGGCAGCGAATCGATGACGCGCAATCCCATCGCGGCGTTTTCGCATCGCAGCGGTTTCCGCCTGGGTGCGCCGGTGGAATTCCAGGACTACATGTGGGAAGCCCTGGTCGATCCGGCCCCCGGCATCACCATGCCGCAGACCGCCGAGAACCTGGCCCGGAAATATGGCATCAGCCGCGCCGAGGTCGATGAATACGCTGCCTATTCCTTCGAGCGGGCATTGAAGGCGCAGGCTGCCGGCTTTCATGCCGGCGAGATCGTGACGGTCAGCAACGAGACCTTCCACCTGGAGGGCTACAACGATCGCCACATCAAGCTGCAGGGCAAGGCCGGCGAAGCCGCCACCGATACCCATCCGCGTCCCTCTCCCGTGGAAGTGCTGGGCAAGCTGCGCACGCTCTACCCGGATGGCGTGCAGACCGGGGGCAACAGCTCGGCGCTGGTCGATGCAGCCGCCGCCACCATCGTGGCATCGGGCGACTACCTGCGCCGCCACGACAGGGCACCGCTGGCGCGCGTGGTGGCTGCCGCGGTCGCCGGCGTGCCGCCGGAAATCATGGGCATCGGCCCGGTGCCGGCCATCCGCACGCTGCTGGAACGCAATGGCCTGACCGTCGCCGATATCGGCTGCTTCGAGATCAACGAGGCACAGGGTGCGCAGATCGTGGCAGTCGAGCGCGAACTGGGCCTGGACCGGGAACGCCTGAACGTCAATGGCGGCGCCATCGCGCTGGGCCATCCGCTGGCTGCCACCGGCGTGCGCCTGTCCATCACCGCCGCGCGCGAGATGAACCGGCGCGGTGCGCGCTACAGCGTGGCATCGGCCTGCATCGGCGGCGGCCAGGGCATTGCCCTGCTGCTGGAAAACCCCTCGGCCTCCCACTGAATCAATAAGGAATCCCCTCATGCAACTGCAAGGACAAGCCGCGCTGGTCACCGGCGGCGCCTCAGGCCTGGGTGCCGAGACGGTGCGCCAGCTGGTACAGGCCGGCGCCCGCGTTTCCATCCTGGACGTCAACATGGATGCCGCCCAGGCATTGGCCGATGAATTGAAGTGTCACGCCGCGCGCTGCGACATCACCGACACCGTCTCCGTGGAAGCGGCCCTGCAGGCTGCCCAGGCAGCCAACGGTGTGCCACGCATCCTGGTCAACTGTGCCGGTATCGGCGGTGCCAAACGCATGGTCGGCAAGGATGGCAGCGCCATCCCGCTCGAAGACTTCAGCCGCATCGTCAACGTCAACCTGATCGGCACCTTCAACGTGATCCGCCTGGCGGCAGCCCGCATGGCCGCCACCGAGCCGCTGGCCGAGGGCGAGCGCGGCGTGATCGTGGCCACCGCCTCGGTGGCGGCCTTCGACGGCCAGATCGGCCAGGCCGGCTATGCCGCCTCCAAGGGTGGTATCACCGCCATGACACTGCCGCTGGCGCGCGACCTGGCCCAATACGGCATCCGCGTGGTGACCATTGCACCGGGGCTGTTCCTCACGCCCCTGCTCTACAAGCTGCCCGAAGAAGTGCAGCAGTCGCTGGCCGCCTCCATCCCCTTCCCCAAGCGCCTGGGCAAGGCCGAGGAGTATGCGCAGCTGGCGCTGCACATCGCCACCAACCTCTCGCTCAACGGCGAGGTGATCCGCCTGGATGGCGCATTGCGGCTG
>JAFAMT010000093.1 GCA_019233085.1 Herbaspirillum sp. | reverse complement strand
TCGGCACGCAGGTCTTCGTCGCGGAAGCACTTGGTGATCTGGTAGTAGCGGTCGAAGTTGGCCACCATCAGCAGCTGCTTGAACAGCTGCGGCGACTGCGGCAGGGCGAAGAATTCGCCGGCGTTCACGCGCGAGGGCACCAGGTAGTCGCGCGCGCCTTCCGGGGTGGACTTGGTCAGCATCGGGGTCTCGATGTCGATGAAGCCCTGGGCATCCAGGAACTTGCGCACTTCCATGGCGACCTTGTAGCGCAGGCGCAGGTTGTTCTGCATCTGCGGACGGCGCAGGTCCAGCACGCGGTGGGTCAGGCGGGTGGTTTCGGAGAGGCTGTCGTCATCCAGCTGGAACGGCGGCGTCACCGACGGGTTCAGCACTTCCAGCTCGTGGCACAGCACTTCGATCTTGCCCGACTTCAGGTTGGCGTTGGTGGTGCCTTCAGGACGGTTGCGCACCAGGCCGGTGATGCGCAGGCAGAATTCGTTGCGCACCGATTCGGCGTTCTTGAAGACATCGGCGCGGTCCGGGTCGCACACCACCTGGACCAGGCCTTCGCGGTCGCGCAGGTCGATGAAGATCACGCCGCCGTGATCGCGGCGACGGTGCACCCAGCCGCAGAGGCTGACGGTTTGGCCGAGCAGTGCCTCGGTAGTGAGGCCACAGTATTGGGTTCGCATGGACATGGTTGTGATTCCGTTGACAGTGTTCTTGTTGGATTCGTGAGAGAAGACGCTAGGGGCGAAGGCGGGGCTGGCCGGGCAGCAAGGCGCCGGCCGCCCCATCAATTCTTCGGCGCCGCCGCGTCGGTGATGATCTTCTTGTCGGCCGCCATCTCGGGGGCGACCACGCCCATCGAGACGATGTACTTGAGAGCCTCGTCTACCGACATGTCGAGTTCGATGGACTCGGCGCGCGGCAGCATCAGGAAGAAACCGGAAGTGGGGTTCGGCGTGGTGGGTACGTAGACGCTGATGTAGTCGCCGGCCAGGTGGTTCTTCACCTCACCGCCGGGGGTGCCGGTCAGGAAGGCGATGGTCCAGGAACCCTGGCGCGGGTACTGGATCAGCACGGCCTTGCGGAAGGCGTTGCCGGAGGACGAGAACAGCGTGTCGGAAACCTGCTTGACGCTGGAATAGATCGACTTCACCACCGGGATGCGGGTCAGCAGGCCTTCCCACAGCAGCACCAGGCGACGGCCGATGAAGTTGCGCGCGGCCAGGCCGGTGAGGAACACGATCAGCAGCGTCAGGATCGCGCCCAGGCCGGGGATGTTGTAGCCCAGCCAGTGGCGCGGCCGCCAGGTCTCCGGCAGCAGCAGCAGCGACTGGTCCATCGTGCTGATGATCAGGTTGAGCACCCACAGGGTAATGGCCAGGGGGACCAGGATCAGCAGACCGGTGATGAAGTATTTGCGCATGGAAGGTGGATGCCTGCGTTAGCTTGCGCTGGGCGCCGAGGGCGCCGGAGCTGCTGCGGCAGGAGCAGCAGCAGGAGCAGCAGCGGCAGGGGCGGCGGCAGCAGGAGCGGATGCGGCAGCGCCCTCGCCCGACGCCGGGGCAGTTGCGCCCTCGCCGGCGGCCAGTCCGGTACCGGTGGCACCCTTGCTGTTGGCGGATCCGCTGCCATTACCGCGGAAATCGGTCACGTACCAACCCGAACCCTTCAACTGGAAGCCGGCTGCAGTGAGCTGCTTCCTGAAACTGTCCTGGTGGCACGAGGGGCAAACGGTCAACGCATCGTCGGAGATCTTCTGCAAGACATCCTTGGCAAAACCACACGCTTCGCAGCGATACGCGTAAATCGGCATGACTAACTCCGCAAAAAACTTCCAAAACCCTGAATTATAAAGGCTTTTGGCGCAGTTTATCGAACCGGGCGGCGCGGACGATGCAAGGGCGCGACGGCAAGCCCCTTCCTGCGCACAAAGTATTTGCTTTTAGGAAAGTTTCGAGGCCGATCGCGCCGTTCCGCTCAGCCGACCGGGGCCGCGCGCACGCTACGCAGGGTGTCCAGGAAGTCGCGGCACCACCAGTGCACGTCGAACCGGCGGATGTTCTCCATCAGGGCCGCATGGCGCTCGCGGCGCTCGGCCTGCTGCATCTGCAGGGCCTGCTGGATGACCTGGGCGGTGCCATGGGTGTCGTAGGGGTTGATGATGAGCGCCGCCTTCATCTGCTCGGCCGCGCCGGCAAAGCGTGACAGCACCAGCACGCCGGGGTCCTCCGGGTCCTGGGCGGCGACGAATTCCTTGGCCACGAGATTCATGCCGTCGCGCAAGGGGGTCACCAGCGCCACTGCGCAGGCCCGGTACAAACCCGGCAGGCGGCGCCGCGCCACGGTGCGGTGGATGTAGCGGATGGGCATCCAGTCGAAGTCGCCGAAGTCGCCGTTGATGGAGCCGCACAGGCTTTCCAGTTCGCGCTGGATGTCGCCGTAGGCTTCCACGTCCTCGCGGCTGGGCGAGGCGATCTGCAGCAGCGTGGCGCTATGGCGGTTCTCGGGATACTGGCGCAGCAGCTCGCGGAAGGCGCGGATGCGCTGTGGCAGGCCCTTGGAATAATCCAGCCGGTCCACCCCGATCAAGAGGCGCCGGCGCGAATACTCGGCCTTGGTGCTCTCATAGGTGTCACGCGCTTCGCGGGCCCGGCCCAGGCGCTGGAATTCATCCACATCGATGCCGATGGGAAAGGCGCCGGCGCGTACCGTGCTGTTGAAGGCTCGGTACTGGTTGGCACCGACCGGCTCGGCCGTGGCCTCGGCCTGCACGTACTGGGCGAAGTGCTGCAGGTCGGCATGGTTCTGGAAGCCCACCAGGTCGTAGGCGAACAGCGCCCGCATCAGCCATTCATGGGAGGGAATGGCAGTCAGGATGGGCGGCGGCGGCAGCGGGATGTGCAGGAAGAAGCCGATGCGCGCCTCGCAGCCCATGGCGCGCAGTTCAGCCGCCAGCGGAATGAGGTGGTAGTCGTGGATCCAGACGATGTCGTCGCGCTTCAACAGCGGGAACAGCTTGCGCGCGAACAGCTGGTTCACGCGCCGGTAGCCGCCCAGGTGGCCGGACTCGAAATGCGCCAGGTCCAGCCGGTAGTGGAACACCGGCCACAGCACGCCATTGGCATAGCCGCGATAGTAGGCGTCATGGTCGTCCTGGCACAGGTCCAGCTCGGCCAGGGTGACGCTGCCGGCCTGGCTGACGCGCAATTCACCCTCGCCAGGCGTGCCGTCTTCGACCACCTTGCCGCTCCAGCCGAACCACAGGCCGCCGGTCTGCTTCAGGGTTTCGCCCAGGGCCACCGCCAGTCCGCCGGCGGCGGGCTTGCGCGGATCGGCCAGGCGATTGGATACCACCACGAGTCTGGACATCAGATCACCGCCTCCCAGGGCGCCGAAAGGCGCATCGCACAGTTGATGATGCCCACCATCGAATAGGTCTGCGGGAAGTTGCCCCACATCTGGCGTGTGACCGGATGGGTATCCTCGGAGAGCAGGCCCAGGTGGTTGCGGGCGTCCAGCATGGCCTGGAAGATCTCGCGTGCCTGCTCCTTGCGGCCGATGCGCGCCAGTGCATCGATGCGCCAGAAGGTGCAGATGTTGAAGGCGGTCTCGGGCCGGCCGAAGTCGTCCGGCGCTTCGTAGCGGCGCATGTAGGGGCCGTCGCACAGGGATTTCTCCAGCGCATCGACGGTGGCGATGAAGCGCGGGTCGGTGGGCGCGATCAGGCCGACCTCCACCATCAGCAGCACGCTGGCATCGAGGTCGCGTCCGCCGAAACTCTCGGCATAGGCCTGGCGCTGCTCGTTCCAGGCTTCGCTGAGGATGCGCTGGCCGATCTCGGTGGCGCGCTCGCCCCAGTAGCTTGCGCGTTCTGGCAGGTCCACGCGCGCGGCGATCTTGGCCAGCCGGTCGCAGGCCGCCCAGCTCATCAGGGCCGAGGAGGTATGGATGCGCGAGCGTGTGCGCAGCTCCCACATGCCGGCATCGGGCTGGTCATAGACCTCGTAGGCGCGTTCGCCCACGGCTTCCAGGTGCTGGAAATGCTCGGCCCCGGCGCGGTGGTGCAGGCGCATGTCATGGAAGGCCTGCGCCGCGCCCAGCACGATGTTGCCGTAGACGTCGTGCTGGAAGTGCTCGTAGGCCTGGTTGCCCACGCGCACCGGGCGGTGGTTCTGGTAGCCGGGCAGATGGTCGAGGATCTGTTCCGGCAACGCCTCTTCCAGGCCGATGCCGTAGAGCGGCTGCACATGGCCGCCCCCCGAGCGCACCACCACGTTGGTGAGCCAGCGCAGGTAGTCTTCCATGGTGCCCAGTTCGGACAGGCTGTTCAGGGCGCGCACCACGAAGAAGGCATCGCGCAGCCAGCAATAGCGGTAATCCCAGTTGCGCTGGCTGCCCGGCGCCTCGGGCACGCTGGTGGTCATGGCGGCGATGATGGCGCCGGTATCCTCGTAGACCGAGAGCTTCAGGGTGATGGCCGCGCGAATCACGGCGTCCTGCCACTCCAGCGGCGTGGCCAGGGCGCGGCTCCAGTTGCGCCAGTAGGCGGTGGTCTCCTGCTCGAAGTCACGGGCGGTGTCATTGATGCCACCGTGCAGGGTTTCGTCCGGACCCAGGATGAAGTTGTAGGGCCGGCTGACCACGAAGGCGGTCTCGTCGACGATGTAGCTGATCGGCGCATCGGTGTTCAGGCGCAGGGTCTGCTCGGGACCGACATAGCGGATGTGGTTGCTGCCGCGTGTCTGCGCCGGGATATCGCGTCCCCAGTCGAAGCGGGGACGCAGCACCACCCGCATGCGTGGTGCACCCGAGAGCGGATGGATACGACGCACCAGCTGCAGCGGGCGGAAGAAACGCCCCCGGCTCTGGAAGCGCGGCGCCAGGTCGGTGATCTCGATGCCCTGCCCCAGCGTGTCGTAGAGCCGGGTACGCAGCACGGCGGTATTGGGCTCATACCATTGCTCGCTGTGGGAGAAATTCTCCAGCTGGAAGGACCACAACGCGCCATTCTCGCCGGGATCGAGCAAGGCATTGAAGACCGGATCGCCATCGAAGCGCGGCAGGCAGCACCAGACGATGCGACCCATCTTGTCCACCAGGGCCGAGAAGGCGCAATTGCCGATCACGCCCAGGTCCAGCGAGGAGGTGGAGGGCATGTCGTGCGCCTGGGCGGCCAGGTGCGGCTGTTCGGAATGCTGGGTCTGGGAATGTGGTTGCGGCTGCGCTTCGCGTTGCGGATCGGGGCTGGGCTGGCTCATGGTTCCTCGTGCTCTGTTCTGTGGGTCAGATTTCTTGATGGAAGGCGATGGGCGCATGTGGCGCCAGGCGACTCATCCGCTGAGGCTGCGCGCCTCCACCGTCCCGCGCAGCAAGGCCAGCACTGCGGCCGGGTCCGCTAGGCGCTGCAGCGCCTGGCTGGGGCCGGTACCGACCTTGATGCCCAGGCCGCCATAAGTCTCGGCCTGGGCGATGGCAAAGCCGGCTTCATCGGTGACGTCGTCACCGATGAAGACCGGGCGGCGGCCACGAAACGGCGCTTCGTGCAGGAAGGCCGCCACGGCATCACCCTTGTTGATATGAGGCTTGGCCTCCACCACCATCTTGCCGTGTAGCAGGGAAAAACCGGGTTCGTGGCGCAGGGCGTCCATCATGGTTTCCACGCAGCGTTGCTGCAGATGGGGGGCATGCCGGTAATGCAGCGCCAGGGCGCCACGCTTCAATTCCAGCTGCAGGCCGGGGTTGGCTTGCACCAGCGCCAGCAGGCGTTCGCGCAGGTGATGCACGTCCGGCACCGGCTGCTGGATGATGCGGCCATCGGCAGTGCGCCGTTCAGTGCCATGCACGCCAGCCGCCGGCAGGCGCAGCGGCGCCAGGAAGAAATCGAGTTGGTCCAGGGGCCGGCCGCTGACGATGGCCAGCGCGCCGTCCGATTCCTGTTGTAGTCGCTGCAACAGCGTGATCAGTTCCGGCGGCACCACGATCTCTTCGGGCTGTGGCGCCAGTTCGACCAGGGTGCCGTCGAAATCCAGAAATAACGCATCGGCAGCAACATCGTAGGGGCGAGTTTGCTCAGTCATGCTATTTCAGGTTGATGGAAAGCAAATAAGTTCCGGTTTCGGCTCGATCTATTGCTAGATTGATATCGAATTACGTCGAAAACCGGCCCATGAAGATGCTTTGACAGTGCCTGGCCCAGCAGTTCTGGTGACTGCGGCAAAAACAAAAAACGGCCGCGCGGCAACGCCGGGCGACCGTTTCAGGAAGACAAGACGGGGTCAGGTCTGGGCGCTGCCCTCGGCCGGGCTGACCACGACAGGCGGGACCGGCGCCAGTACCTGGGGCATGAGCGAGCCGACCACCATGCCGCCCACCGAGAACAGCAGGCCGGCCAGCTGCGGCGGCCACAGGCCTTCCGGCGCGGTGTATTCCAGCGTGATCCAGGACACCAGGCCCAGCACCATGGCCATCAACGCACCCTGGCGGGTCGCGCGCTGCCAATAGACGCCGAAGGCCAGCGGCACGAAGGCCGCCACCAGGGTGACCTTGTAGGCGTTTTCCACCATCTCGTAGATGCTGGACTGGCTGTTCAGGGCCAGCGAGGTCACGCCGGCGGTGAAGACCAGCACCACGGCCCGCATCGAGAAGAGGAATTCACGATCGTTCTTCCAGGGGCGGATTTCCTTGAGCACGTTCTCGGTGAAGGTCACCGAGGGGGCCAGCAGGGTGGCGCTGGCGCAGCTCTTGATGGCCGACAGCAAGGCGCCGAAGAACATCACCTGGGCGAACACCGGCATCTTCTCCATGATCAGGGTCGGCAGTACCAGCTGCGAGTCGGTGTCCAGCAGGCGCGAGACCATGTCCGGATCGATCAGCGTGGCCGAATAGGCCAGGAAGATCGGGATGAAGACGAAGAAGAAATAGATCACGCCCCCCAGCACCGAGGCGTTGCGGGCGACCTTTTCGTTCTTGGACGACATCACGCGCTGGAACACGTCCTGCTGGGGGATGGAGCCCAGCATCATGGTGATCCAGGCGGCGAAGAACCACAGCACATCCTTGAGGTTGGCCGAGGGCCAGAAGCTGAACTTGCCGGCCTCGGCGGCATGCTGGATCACCACGCCGGGGCCGCCGACCATACCGGAGACCTCGTAGCCGATGTAGATCATGCCGACCACCACGATGATCATCTGCAGGAAGTCGGTGATGGCCACGGCCCACATACCGCCCATGAGGGTGTAGATCAGCACGCTGCCGGCGCCGATGATCATGCCCCAGTGCATGGGGATGTAGCCGCCCGAGACGACATTGAAGACCAGGCCCAGCGCCTTGATCTGCGCGGCCACCCAGCCCAGGTAGGAAATGACGATACAGATCGTGACCAGCATCTCGGCGGCGCGGCCGAAGCGCTTCTTGTAATAGTCGCCGATGGTCAGCAGGTTCATCCGGTACAGGCGCTTGGCAAAGAATACGCCCACCAGGATCAGGCACAGCGAGGAGCCGAAGGGGTCGGCCACGATGCCGCCCAGGCCTTCCTTGAGGAAGGTGGAGGACACGCCCAGCACCGCTTCCGAACCGAACCAGGTGGCAAAGACGGTCGCGGTGACCACCGACATGGGCAGCGAGCGACCGGCGACGGCGTAGTCCTTCGAACTCTTGACGAAGCGGGTCGCATACAAGCCGATACCGACCGAGATGACCCAATAGAGGACCACGAACCAGAGCAGTGCATTCATGCCTTATTTCCTTGCAGGGGAGCCTTGAGGGGGTGGATGAAAAACGCGCATTATAGCGGCAACTACCCTGCGCAAAGCCGCTTGCGGCAAGACTTTTCAACTGTCGCCGCCGGGCCACAGGGCAAGCAAGAAATGCTCCCGCCGGGCGGCGGGAGATGTTCAGGGGAAATTAATTATCCACACCGGGAGCAGATGCCCGGCCAGGGACGAGGGCCGCTCAGGCGCCCTCGTTGTCATGCTGGTAGGAAGGGCAGCCGTCCTTGCCCCATTTGCCGTCGCACAGCTTCCACAGGCAGCGCTCGCGGGCAAACAGCGACAGTGCGCGGCATTGCCTGAGCTGCTCGGCCAGGGTCGGCGTGGCAGGTACCTCGACGATCTCGGGCGCCACCAGCGCGGCGGCCTGGGCGCGTTCAGCCTTGGCGCGGGCATCGGCCAACTGGGCCTCAGCCTCGCGGCGACGTTGCTCGCGCAGGGCCTGCGCCTCATCCTCGCGGCGGTGGCGGGCTTCGGCGAGGGCGCGCTTGTGCGCCAGCAGGCGGGCCTTTTCGTCGGCCTCCTGCTGCAAGAGGGCTATCGCACCGGCATTGGGCGCCTGCTCGACCGTCTCGCGGGAGGCCATTACCGGGGCCGGCGCTGGCGCAGCGGGTACGGAACTAGCCTGGCCCAGGCCGGGCAGATGCTGGAGCATCGGCTTCAGGGCGCGCTGCGGCCACTGTGCGCTCAGCAACAAGGCCAGGCCGATGACGCCCAGCGTCAGCAAGGACACCATCAAGGCGCCCCGGATGGAGGCGGCGGGCGTGGCAGCCGCGGCAGTGGCATCATGCGCGCGGCGCTGGGGTGCAGGCGAGGCTTGCGGTTCGGGTAGTGGTTCAGGTAGCGGTTCGGCAGCAACCTGCGCGACCTGGCCCTCCTGCAGGGCCACCGGTGCATTGCTGCCAGTGACCACGGCGGCTGTCACGGCGGCGGCGGCCACGGCGGCGGCGGTAATGTGCGAGGCGTGGATTTCCAGCGCCTCGTCGGCCGTCGATGATTCTTCCTTGTCGGGATGCGCGTGCGCGTTGGAGCCGGCATCGAGTGCCGCGCGCTTGTCGCGATCTTCCCCTGTGCGTTCCAGGACCTGCATGGAATTCCCCTGTGTTGCGCTACCGATCGCCCTCCCGGCGACCACGGTGTTCTCCCTCGCGCCCGCATGTTCCGGCCTGGTCTCC
>JAFAMT010000056.1 GCA_019233085.1 Herbaspirillum sp. | reverse complement strand
GCAGAACCCGCAGGGAGCGGCCCGTTTGGGCGAATTGCTGCGTTACGAATTTGGGTCAAGACGCCCAGTCTTGACCCAAATTCGCGCCTTGCACTTCATCCCAAACGGGACTCGCTCGCACTCACGCTTATTTATGAAATGGGTTCTAATTATTTTAAGGAGCAGATTTACGCCGCATCTTCCAGACCAGAATCATGGCACACCGCCCTCGGACCGTTGTCCCCCTCGCAAGGAGATCTCGACCGATCCGCAGGCAACCTGATGCGCCTTGCAGTTACTTGGATCCCCGAAGCATCCTGGTGTTACGGTAAGCCATTGCCGGCCAAGTGCGGCAATCACGCTCCGCGCATTGCACCGCCGCCCCCCCATCAGGGCCTCTTCATGGCCCGGATCGCTAGCTATTGCGCCTGCTCCTTCTCGTCGGCCGCACGCAGGGTGGCATCGGCCAGGATATGTGCGCCGCGCGCCTTCAACTGCTCGCCGACACTGCGCACGTCGCGCACTTCCTTGTTCTGGCTCAGCTTGGTCTTGCCGACCAGGCTGGTGATCTCGATCTCGATGCCGACGACGGCCTTGAGCAGGCTGTCGATATAGTCGGCCGGCGCATCCGACATCTTCCAGGGCTGGGGCATGGCAGCCTCATGCCGCCGCGTCAGGCGTGCCACCACGCCGCGCACGTAGCGCTCGTCGTCACGGATGGTGATGCGGCCACGGGCGTGCACGACCATGTAGTTCCAGGTCGGCACCTGCTTGTGATGATCCTGCTTGCTGGGATACCAGGTCGGCGAGATATAGGCATCGGCGGCCTTGAAGACCACCAGCACCTCGTCGCCGTCCTGCACGTCCTGCCAGACCGGATTGGCACGCGCCACGTGGGCCGACAGCACACCCTGGGTGCCGCCCTCAAGCAGCTCGAAGGGAATATGGTTGGCATCCAGCCCGCTCTTGCCGTGCGTCACCAACAGGCCGAACGGGTAGGTCTTGATGAATTCCTTCAGCGCGTCCTGGTCGGTCTGGCTGAAATGCGCTGGCACATACATCGGGCTGGCTCCTGGTCTGATGGCGAAATGGTCGATGTCCGGGGTGGATATCCGACCCACACTGTAGCGGCGAAGCGGCTCGGTTCATAGAGCCACTTCAAACAATTTCCATTGGACCAGATTGGGGACCGCCCACCGCTTCCGCCCCGCTGTTGCCCGCCATCCAGTCCACCAGCTGCGGCAACGCCATCGGCCGCGCAAACAGGTAGCCCTGCACATACTCGCAACCCATGTCACGCAGCATGGCGGCCTGGGCTTCGGTTTCCACGCCTTCGGCCACGCAGGACATCTGCAAGGACCTGGCGATGCCGACGATGGCCGGCAGCACCGAGGATGCGCGCCCCGGCTCGGTGGAGCGGACGATGAAGGAGCGATCCAGCTTGACGCAATCGAAGTCGAAATCATGCAGGGTCGATAGCGATGAGTAGCCCGTGCCGAAATCGTCCAGGCACAGGCCGAAGCCAAGCGCGCTCAACTGGCGGAACTGCGAGTGCAGATGGTGGGCGTCATCGATGAGCAGGCTCTCGGTCAGCTCCAGCGTGATCAGTGATGGCGCCACGCCAGCGGCCAGGATGATATCGCGCACCTGTTCGAAGAAATGCACGTTCATGGCCTGCCGCACCGACACATTCACGTGCGCCCTGAAGCCGGCATGCAGCAAACCCTGACGCTGCAACTGCGCCACATCGGCAGCCACCTTGCGAAACGCCAGCGCCCCCAGTTGCGAGATACGCTCGCTGCGCTCGGCCAGCGGGATGAACTCGGCCGGCGACACCGCGCCGAACTGCGGCGACTGCCAGCGCATGAGCCCTTCGACACCATGCAGGCGCCCATTCTGCAGGTCGCAGATGGGCTGGTAGACCATGGTGAATTCATCCTCGATATGGGCCGAATCCATCGCTGCCAGTAGTGCCTGTACCCGCTCTTCCTTCTCCAGCATGGCTTGCCGGAACACGCAATAACCGCCACCACCGGGTTGCTGCGCCTGGCGCAGGGCGATCACGGCATTGGCCAGGCTCTGGTCCATCGCCTCCCGGCTGCGCTGTCCGCAATGGCTCACGCCAAAGCACAGGAACACCCGCACCTCTTCGGCCCCACCCGTGCCCAGCACCATTTCCGTGGCCTGCCTGAGCCTGGCCAGGATCGCTTCGTGTTCCTGCGGCGCGCCCAGCATCACCAGGGCCACGCGACTCTCGCTGTAGCGGCAGCGCACCGTCTGCACATCCGGAAAATCCTCCCAGATCGGCAGCACCTGCGCACACAGGCTCTGCCACAAATGCCGCAGGGCGACCTTGTTGAGGGTATCGGCCAGCTGGGCATAGTGGCTGATTTCCACCATGCACACCGTGGCCTGTTCCCAGGGCGTGCTTTCCAGGCGATCGATGGCACCGATCGGACTCAAGAGGCCGCTTTCCTGGTCGAAGTCAACCTTCTCGCGCAGCTCCTGGTAGAGCTTGTAGAGGCTGCCCGCCATGCGCGAGACCGCCTCCTGCACCGAAACGATCTCTTCGATCGCCCAGCCCTTGGGATAGAGCAGCTCGAAGCGGTGCGTGCTCATCACGTCACGGAAGGCCACCTGCTCGGCCTGGTGGCGCAAGCGCATCAGGGGGAAGGTGACGCTGCCGCGATAGACGCGGATGAGGACGTAGGCGCCGACGACAATGCAGGCCAGCGCGATCCAGCTGATCCAGAAGAAACCGTTGAACACCGACAGCAGCTGGTCACGCGAGGAAATCACCAGCACCCGGTAGCGCGCCAGTTCGCTGGGGGCGCCATCGATCTTGGAGAGCGGCTGCTGGTAGATCAGGAACTTGCCCTGCGAGTCGGTCTTCAAGTTGATCAGGCCGGTGTTGCCCGATAGCCGCGAGGTGACGAATTCGCTGAAACGCGGCTTGCCGTCTTCGCCCTCCAGCAGGAAATGGCGGTCGGCCGCGCCCAGGCGCTCGGACTTCAGCAGCACCCGGTCATGGTCGTCGACGATGAATACGCCCGCCACCAGCGACTGCCGGATCGCCGCATTGAGCAGTTGCTGCAGGCGCACCGGGGACAGGTCCACGGCGATCACGCCCTGGTCCTCGGGCGAGCGATTGACCGGGCAGGTGATGGAGGCATTCCATTGGGCATCGGCGCCCATGCTGAAATAGATGGCCGAGACCTGCGGGCATTCATCGGTGGCATTGGCATACCAGGGGCGCTTGCGGGGATCATAGTTCCCGGTGACACCGACCGGGATGATGCCGTCGGCGTCGGGCCGCTGGTCGAACTGCTGCAGCCCGGGGTGGCGTTCATCCTGCAGGTAATAGTCGAGGCTGCCTTCCCCCTTGAGATTGAGCGCGATCAGCTCACCCCGGTTGTTACCGAACTGGACATAGGAAAAGCGCGGCTCTTCGGTATTCTCGCGCCGCGCCAGCGCCTCGATGAAGCGCGTCAGCGCTCGCAGGTCGCCGTGCAGGGGAATCGAGGACTCCAGCATCAGGCCCTGCATCTGCTTGATGAAGATGCCACCGGCCAGGTATTCGGAGCGGAAGCCTTCGAGCACGCGGTTGACTTCACGCTCCAGCAGGGGCTGCACGATCTTTTCTTCGAGGTCGTGTTGCAGCCAGAAGAAGCCGGCCGCGCCAAACAGCGTCAGGAAACCGATGAAGCAGATCAGGGCGCCGAAAATCAGCTGGCCAATCTTCCACTGGTGATCTCTTCTCAGAAAACGCATACCCACAATCGCCGCTCCCCTCCCGCTTGCTCGCCGCCGCTCGGGCTGGTCGATCATTGATGGTGCATCCTTCCAGTCACACGGCGCACTTGTGATCCTGCATTGCTGCGCCGGAGTATCCTGGCGAACCCACGCCCCATGTCGATGCGACTTCCCTGAACGCCGTTCTAGAAGACGGTCTTTCCAACTTGAATCTATCAGGAAAAACACGATTTCGTATCTTTTTTCACAATCATGCCCTGATGCAACATGAAGCAACATGAGGCAAGGAGATTGGCTACCACAATGCCTACCCCACCGCAATGCTCCAGAATCCCTATGTGACGAAAGCGCCATTGCGGTTTTAATGCTGATTCAGTAGATTGGCGGAAAAATTACAAGTCCGAGAGTCACCCACGAAGGTGCTCCGAGACAACGGAGACGAACGACATCATGCCTGCCCCTTGCCCCGGCCCAAGGACATCCACCCTTGGCTGCGCGTGTGCCTTTTCCGTCTCCGGATGCTGGTCTGTCTCATGTGCGATCCGTCTGCCCCGACTGGCGCGGATTTTGCATGGAACCGAGAAAACAAAAGGAGCCGCGCCATGAATTCCCATGATTTTTCCGTCCACACCGTGCAGTTCTCGGATGTCGACGAACAAGCCAGCATGCTGACCGGATGGCAGCAGGAGTATCAGCAGCTGGGAAGTGGCCGCTTTGTCGGTGCGCTCTCGACGGTGCAGACCGAGGAGTTCTCCTTCATCCGCGAAAGCACCAACACGGCCCTGCATGAGCGCATCATGCCGCCGCCGGACCAGGTCGTCATCGGCATCTGCGATACCAGCGTGGAGGGCCATCTGCTCAACGGCCGTCCGCTGACCCGGGACCTGCTCATCGTGCTCGATGGCAGCCGCGCCCACCACATCCGTACCACCGGCCCGATCGAATTGCTGGGCCTGTCGGTACCGCGCGAGCTGTTCCTGTCGCAGTTGCATGAGCAGGACCACGCCAGCCTGCGCAAGTGGCTGGACCTGTCGGTGATGCAGATCGATGCCGGCGCCGCCAGCATGCTGCGCCAGTATTTCTCGCTGGCCTCGGACCTGCTGCAACATCCCGCCGACGGCCCGGCGCGCAGTTTCAGCCCGCGCGCCCTGGCCTCCACTGCCATCAGCAACGTGGCCCTGGCATTGTCGCTGCAGCAGGGGCGTCACGAGCTGGAAGCCACCCTGCCCTCGCGCCAGCGTCGCGAACGCATCGTCCACAATGCCATCGACTACATGCGCCAGCACGCCGGTGACGAGATCGGCATCCTCGATGTCTGCCGCGCCACCCATGTCAGCCGCCGCACGCTGCAATACTGCTTCGAGGAACGGCTGGACATCTCGCCGCTGCAATACCTCAAGGCCCTGCGCCTGAACGCCGCCCATCGCGAGATCAAGCGTCGCAACGTACAGGAGGGCGTCTGCGACCGGCAAGATACCATCGGCAACCTGGCCGCCCTGTGCGGCTTCAACCACCCCAGCCGCTTTGCCTCCGAATACAAGAAGATGTTTGGCGTGCTGCCTTCCGAGACGGCCTTGCAGGTCACCCGCAACTGAGATCAGGGGGACTTGGTAACAGCGGTTACCAAGTCCCTGTTCTGCCTTCATCCAGTCTTCATCCCGTCTTCGTCCTCTCTTTGTCCTCCCTTTGTCCTCCTTTTGTCCCGGCTTGTGCGATTTTGGGGCGCCCGCCTATCCGTTTTCGGCAAATTCCTTCCGGCTGCACCGAGCGGGGTCGTCAGCCTTCCCTCCAGAATACGAGCAATCACTTCACTTGCTCGCAGCCATCATTGGATTAACGACGAATCGGTCAACAATACCGGTCACTGTCCCGGTGAAATTTCTCGCCCGCTGCATAATCCGTTCGCGCTTGCGGCAGCTCGCCCGGTCGCGCCTCGCCACTTCTCCCCTGCTCTGCGATCCGCCCTCCCGGCCCGCCGCATCCTGCCGCGCATCATTTTGGACAGTGGTATTTCAGCGCCACGCGCTCGGTTTGCTAAAAGCGGCTAACGGTGACAAGCCCGCCGATTCTAAATTCTCTCTCGTCCACTGTTCTCAAAAAGCTACCTATCAAGGACGCCGCCATAAGCGAGTCAGATCACCATTTCGTCAGCCGTATGTCAGGAATGGTGTGCGCCTAACCGGCCCGCAACGATAGGTACTGCCCTGCGAGTCTCAGGAAACCGGTCATGTCTCCGGTGTCGGGTTCGACCTGCCCCATGGCCGAACGCAACCGGTCCACGCACAACACAGCATCACGAAATGGAGAGAGCACGATGAAGCACATCAACATGGGACTCATGGCCCTGGCGCTGGCCAGCACCTTCGCCCACGCCGCTACCCCGCAGGACCTGGGCGGCAGCCTGACCCCCCTGGGTGGCGAGAAGGCCGGCGGCAACGGCGTGCCCGAATGGAAGGACGAGAACCCGGCCCTGCCCGGCTGGTCCTACGGCAAGCTGCGTCGCGAGTTCTTCAAGTACAAGGACGACAAGAAGACCGACACCATCGATGCCTCCAACGTCGACAAGTACGCCAGCAAGCTCACACCCGGCCAGATCGCCCTGATCAAGCAGATCAAGGGCTACAAGATGGATGTCTATCCCAGCCACCGCTATTGCAGCGCCCCCGATTTCGTCGTCGAAAACACCAGGAAGAACAGCATTGCCAAGATCGGCCCGGACGGCTGGAGCCTGGCCGAAGCGGTGGTGCCGGGCATCCCCTTCCCGCTGCCCAAGACCGGCGAAGAAGCCATGTACAACAGCAAGATGCGCTATCGCGGCGTGGCCTTCGAGCTGAAGTCCACCATCACCGCCGTCTCGCCACGCAAGGGCAGCAACGAATGGATCAAGGCCGGTTCGCAGCAGACCATGTACTTCCCCTGGGCCAACAAGGGCAGCGCCAACCTGTCCACGCTGCCGCCGGTGGAGTACTACACCTACTTCGCCTACAACTCGCCCACCGCGCTGGCGGGCCAGGCGCTGTCTATCGTCACCTTCCTCAACCAGCCCGGCAGCGAGACCTTCTACTACTTCCCCGGCCAGCGTCGCGTGCGCCGCATGCCTTCCTACGCCTACGACTCGCCGCAGATCGGCATGGAAAACCAGTACACCCTGGATGAACCCATGGTCTTCAACGGCACGGTGGATCGCTTCGACTGGAAACTGGTCGGCAAGAAAGAGATGCTGGTGCCCTACGGCAGCTTCGGCGGTACCGAGTTCAAGACCAAGTTCGAGGACGTCGCCGGCGACGACTTCATCGCCGAGAACGCCCGCCGCTACGAGTTGCACCGCGTCTGGGTGGTGGAAGCCAGCGTCAAGTCCGGCGTGCGCCACCTGGCACCCAAGCGTACCTTCTACATCGACGAAGACAGCTGGAACCTGGTCGCCGCCGACGACTACGACGCCCAGGGCAAGCTGTGGAAGCACCGCGAAGCCTATGTGATCCCCGTCTATGAGACCGGCAGCTGCGACCAGGCCGGCTTTACCCAGTACAACCTGGCCGAAGGCCGCTACGTGTTCGACCTGCACTCGGTGGGTACGGGTCGCGACCTGGCCTGGGAAGTCGATGGAAAGGGCAATCCGCGCGCCAAGGCCAGCTTCTACAGCGCCGACAACCTGCGCGCCATCAGCGACCGCTGATCGCCAGCCAGCAACGGGAGAGATAAAACAATGAAAAAAGACATGCGCAAGAAACTGCTGGCCCTGGCCGCGGCCAGCCTCTGCAGCGGGGGCGCCCAGGCCTTTACCTTCGAAGGTGAGACGGTCTCGGGCAACTTCGACTCCACCATTTCCCTGGGTGTGGGCGTGCGCGCCAGCCCGCAATCCTGCGGCCTGGTGATCGGCAGCAGCGCCGGCAATGCCTCGCCGGCCAGCGGCAGTGGCGCACCGGCCGGCTGTGCCGATTCGCTGTCCTCGCTCAATGACCAGGGCAACCTGAACTACAACCGCGGCGACCGCTTCACCACCTATCTCAAGGGCACGCACGAGCTGCTGCTGAACATGCCCGAGGATGTCAAGTTCCTCGGCCGCGTGAGCTGGCTGCGTGACTACTCGGCTACCCGCACCAGCGGCAACATCAGCGGTGCCAACACCACCGGCCGCGCGCTCTCGGATGACGCCACCAACGAGCTGCACTCCAAGGTACGGCTGCTGGACCTGTGGGTCAGCAAGTCCTTCAACCTGGGCGAGGAACGCGCCCGCGTGCGGGTCGGCAACCAGGTGGTGAACTGGGGTGAGAGCCTGTTCCTGCCCGGCGGCATCAACCAGACCAATGCCATCGACCTGATGCGCCTGTCCAATCCCGGCACCCAGTTGAAGGAAGCCATCCTGCCTGCGCCCATGGTCAACTTCGCCTCGGGCCTGGGCAATGGGTTCTCCATCGAGACCTATGTGCAGCAGGGCTGGGAAAGCAATTACTTCCCGCCCGTGGGCAGCTACTGGTCCACCGCCACCGTGGGCAGCGGCGCCGATGCCCTGGGCGTGCCCACCACCAACCGGCCGCGCTCCACCGGCCAGTATGGCGTGGCGCTGCGCTATACCCCGCCCGGTGCCGCGGTCAACTTCGGCCTGTACGTGATGAACTACCACGACAAGTCGCCCGTGCTCTCCACCGCCAACACCACCAGCGGCCTGGGCTACTCCTATCTGGAAGACCGCAAGATGATCGGCCTGTCGGCCAACTTCCCGCTGGGGAACTGGGCCATCGGCACCGAACTGTCGTACCGGCCCAAGGATGCCGTGGCCCTCAATGGCTCGGTACCCAATGCCAACGGCGGCTTTTGCATGACCAATGGCAAGTGCTATGTCGAGACCGCCAAGTACCAGCTGGCCGTCACCGGCCTGCTCAGCCTCACTCCCAGCGAGCACGGCAGCATCCTCAAGCTGCTCGGTGCCGATACCGCGACCCTGATGGCCGAGGCCGTGGCGGTGCGTTATCCCAACCTGAAGAGTTCCTATGACGGCATTCCGGTGGCAGCCGGCCTGTGGGGCTGGGGCTACGACACCACCGCCAATACCAACGCCACCCTGGCCAACGGCGGCAATACCGCCGGCGTCGGCACGGCCACCTCCTACGGCTACAACCTGGACTTCAGCTGGGTCTATGACGGTTCTCTGGTGCCGGGCTGGCAGGTCATCCCGGAGATCTACTACTTCCAGGCGCTCAAGGGTCGCACGCCCAACGCCACGGCCACTTTCATGGAAGGCGCCAAGATGGCCAACTTCACCATCACCTTCATGCAGAACCCGGCCAAGTGGCAGGTGGCGCTGAACTTCGCCAAGTTCTGGGGTGGTACCAGCGTGTTCGACCAGCCCCTGAGCGACCGCAGTTTCTATGGCCTCACGGTCAGCCGCAACTTCTAGTACCACGTCGTCACGCCCGGCCCTGGTGCCGGGCGTTTGGCCGCCTGCGGGCGGCAATCGTCTTCACCTGAGAAAAATGCACCATGGGTTCCGCCAATCGCCTCTTCAGCCTGGCCCGTTTCGAGGCCACCGTCTTCCGCTTCCGTCTCCCTATCCTGCTGGGCCTGCTGGTCTTCACGGCCGCCATGTCCTTCTTTGCGCTGCAGCTGCGCATGGACGCCGGCTTCGAAAAGCAGATGCCCACCCACCACGAATACATCGACACCTTCAAGCAATACCGTGACGACGTGCTCGGCGCCAACCGCCTCAATATCGTGCTGCGCGCGCGCAAGGGCGATATCTGGACCCAGGCCGCCCTGACGCGCTTGAGCGACATGACCCAGGCCGTCATGTTCCTGCCCAACATCAGCCGGCTCGGGGTGCAGTCGCTATGGACGCCCAATACCTTCGTCAACGAGATCACCGAGGAAGGCTTTCGCGCCGACCCGGTCATTCCCGGCACGGTGATTCCCTCGGCCCTCACGCCCGAGAGCATCGCCCAGATCCGCAATACCGCCATCAATGGCGGCTTCGTCGGCACGCTGATCTCGCGCAACCAGGACAGCGCCATGATCGTGGCCGAGATCAATGAGTTCGACGCCAAGGGCAACAAGGTCGATTACCTGGCCTACAACAAGCTCTTGAACGACTTGCGCGCCAAGTACGAGGATGCCGACTTCGAGGTCCAGATCATCGGCTTCGCCAAGCAGATCGGCGACGTCGCCGACGGTGCCGAGGGCGTGCTCAAGTTCTGCGTCATGGCGCTGCTGCTGACCACCATCGCGGTCTACTGGTATTGCCGTTCCCTGCCCTTCACGCTCTTGCCGGTCGCCTGCTCGCTGGTCTCGCTGGTGTGGCAGTTCGGTACGCTGCGCCTGCTCGGCTACGGGCTCGACCCGCTGGCGGTGCTGGTGCCCTTCCTGGTGTTTGCCATCGGTGTCTCGCACGGGGTGCAGCAGATCAATACCATCGTGCGCGGCATCGCCAGCGGCCTGTCTTGCGAGGTGTCGGCGCGCGCCAGTTTCCGCGGCCTCTTGATCCCCGGTGTGCTGGCGCTGGTGACGGCCTTCGTGTCCTTCATCACGCTGGTGATGATCCCCATCCCGATGGTGCGCGAACTGGCCATCACCGCTTCCATCGGCGTGGCCTACAAGATCGTCACCAACCTGGTCATGCTGCCGCTGGCGGCCTCCCTGCTCAAGGTCGGCCGTGGCTATGCCGATGCTGCCATGCGGGCCCAGCAGGCGCGCGGACGCTGGCTGGCCGTGCTCTCGCGCGCGGCCGAACCGAAGGTAGCGCGCAGCATCGTGGTGGTCACGCTGTTGCTGCTGGCCGGCGCCGCCTGGTACAGCCATGACCGCCTGGTCGGCACGCTGCAGCCGGGCGCACCGGAACTGCATGCCGATTCGCGCTACAACCAGGACGCCCGCTGGATCGCCGAGAACTACGGCAATGGCCTGGACTGGCTGACGGTGATCCTGTCCACGCCCTCCAACTCCTGCGACAACGTCAGCTTCGGCCGCTACCAGGACCAGTTCGATACCGTCATGCGCCATGTGCCGGGGGTGCTGTCGGTAAGTTCCTTCGCCGACCAGATGAAGATCTACAACGAGGGCTACAACGAGGGCAATCCGGCCATGTTCACCGTGCCGCTGGATGCGGCCAACTACGCCGCGCTGGCCGTGGAGATCGGTCGCGTGCGTGGCTTCCTCTCCAAGGATTGCAACATGCTGGCCACCCACCTGTTCCTGGCCGACCACAAGGCCGCTACCATCAATGGCGTCATCGCCGCCGTCAAGCAGTATCGCGACCAGCACAAGCTGGCCGGACTGGAGATCCGCCTGGCTGCCGGCAATGCCGGCGTCATCGCCGCCGTCAATGACGAGGTCGAGAAATCCGAGCTGCCCATGATGCTCTACGTCTATGGCGCCATCGTGCTGCTGGTGTTCGCCGTCTATCGCGACTGGCGCGCCATCGTCGCCTGCTGCCTGCCGCTGACGGTGGCGACCTTCATCGGCTATGCCTTCATGAAGCAGCTGCAGATCGGCCTGACCGTGGCGACGCTGCCGGTGATGGTGCTGGCCGTGGGCATCGGCGTGGACTACGCGTTCTACATCTACAACCGCCTGCAGATGCACCTGGCCGCCGGTCAGCCCATCGAGCAGGCGCTGCACCACTCGCTCCAGGAAATCGGCATGGCCACCATCTTCACCGCCATCACGCTGGCCATTGGCGTGGCGACCTGGTCGTTCTCGGCGCTGAAGTTCCAGGCCGACATGGGCAAGTTGCTGGCCTTCATGTTCCTGGTCAACCTGGTCATGGCGATGACGGCCTTGCCGGCCTTCGCCGTGGTGCTGGAAAAGATGTTCCCGCGCAAGACCCCGATCAAGCTCAACAGCGCCCTGGCGCACTGACCCGCAAGGCAAGGACGATTTCGATGACCTTCTTCTTCAAGCACACCCTCTCGGCGCTCGTCGCCAGCCTGGCGCTGATCCCGGCCATCCCGGCGCTGGCCCAGGCAGCGGCCCCCATCCCCCTGGCCCCCGCGCGCGCCGATGCCCATGCCCTGCACAACATGATGCTGGGCGCCACCCGCGCAGGTAGCCAGGCAGGCAGCCGCATCGTCGCCGTGGGCGCCTACGGCTACATCATCCTCTCCGACGACGGCGGCGCCAGTTACCGGCAGGCCGAGCAGGTGCCGGTGGACTTCACGCTGACCTCGGTGGCCTTCGCCGATGCCCAGCAGGGCTGGGCCGCCGGGCATGGCGGCACCATCCTGCACACCAGCGATGGAGGGCGTCACTGGAAACTGCAACGTAGCGATACCACGGTGGACCAGCCACTCTTCTCGATCTGGTTTGCCAATGCCAACGAAGGCTGGGCCGCCGGCCTGTGGTCGCTGCTGCTGCACACCCGCGATGGCGGCCAGCACTGGGAGCAGGTCAAACTGCCCACCGCGCCGGGCCAGAAGCGCGGCGACCTGAACCTGCTGCATCTGTTCCCCGGGGCCGATGGCGCGCTCTATGTGGCAGCCGAACAGGGCGTGCTGTACCGCTCGACCGACCATGGCCAGCACTGGGAAGGCATCGCCACCGGCTCCAAGGCCTCGCTGTGGAGCGGCGTGGCCACGGCCTCCGGCGCCTTGGTGGTGGGCGGCCTGGGCGGCAAGATCCTGCGTAGCGACGATGGCGGCCAGCACTGGCAGAACCTGGCCTCGACCACCAGCGGCTCCATCACTTCGCTGCGTACCGAGGGTAACCAGGTGATCGGCAGTTCCCTCTCCGGGGCGGTCATCGTCAGCGACGACGATGGCCGCAGCTGGCGCGTGGCTGCCACGGCGCGCGATGCACTGACCACGCTGGAACTGCAGGATGGTCGCGCCGACCGGCCGCTGGCCTATGGCAAGGGTGGGCAGGCCAAGCTGGAGGCGCGTGCCGGCCACTGATACCTGGCGTTGAAAAGCGAAGAGGATATCCGCGGATATCCTCTTTTTTTTGCGCTGCGTATTTGTCCGGCGCTTATTTCTTGAGGCTGATCACCTGCGGCTGGGTCACCGACTTCAAGCCCTCATTGCCGAACTCCAGCCCCCAGCCCGACCGCTTGACGCCACCGAAGGGCACCATCGGATGCACCATGCCGTGCTGGTTGACCCAGACGGTCCCGGCCTGCAGGCGCGTGGCGATCTGCGCTGCGCGTGCGCTGTCACTGCTCCACACCGAGGCACCGAGGCCGACGTCGAGGCGGTTGGCGTTGGCAATGGCTTCTTCCAGGTCGCTGTAGCGGATGATGGGCAGTACCGGGCCGAACTGTTCCTCATCGACCAGGCGCGCACCATCGCGGATATCGGTCACCAGCGTGAGCGGATAGAAGTTGCCCGGGCCGTCCGGCAAGCGGCCGCCGCAGACGATGGTGGCCCCCTCCTCGCGGGCGCTATCCACCAGCGCCGCCACCTTCTGCAACTGCATGCGGTTCTGCACCGGCCCCATGGCAATGCCCGGTTGCAGGCCGTCGCCCATGGGCGTGGCGGCGATGATGGCCTGGAGCTCGGCGACGATCTGGTCATGCAGGGCGTCGGGGACGTAGAGCCGCTTGGCGCAGGCGCAGGTCTGTCCCATGTTGAGGAAGGCGCCCCAGAACAGGCCCGGTGCGATGGCTTTGGGGTCGGCATCGTCGAGCACGATGGCGGCGTCGTTGCCGCCCAGCTCCATGGTAGTGGGCGTGAGGTTGCGGGCGGCAGCGGCGACGATGCGCGCGCCGGTGGCGCCAGAACCGGTGAACATGATCTTGTTGACCTGGGGATCCTCCACCAGCAGCGCCCCCACGCTGCCATCGCCGCTGACGGTATTGATCACGCCCGGCGGCAAGGCACCGGCGATCACCTTGGCCAGCTCCAGGCCGCATACGCTGGTGTATTCGGAGGGTTTCAGGACCACGGTATTGCCGGCAAAGATGGCCGGGATCACCTGCCAGATCGAGATCATCAATGGCCAGTTCCACGGGGCGATGGCGGCCACCACGCCGTAGGGCTTGCGATGCAGCTCGTCGCGCCGGGTGTCGTCCTCGAACACTACCTCCGGCGCCAGCGTCAGGCTGGCGGTGGCGCGCGTCCAGGCTTCGCAGCCCCACAGCTCGAAGCGCGACCCCGGTACCTGGTCCGGCCCCACCCCACCCAGCGGACGGCCCTGCTCCTGCGTCACGAGCGTGGCCAGCCATTCGGCATTGGCGGCGATGGCATCGGCCACCCGGTGCAAGGCGGCGCGGCGCTCTTCCTGGTCCAGCGCGGCCCAGGCCGGCTGGGCGTTGCGGGCAGCGGCGACGGCGGCGGCCACCTCGATGGCGTCGGACTGGGGGAAGCGCCCCATCACCTCGCCATTGGCAGGATTGCGGGAATCAAGCAGGCGCGTGGCGCTGCGCAGCTGGCCGCCGATGATATTGCTGGTGGTGTACATACGGTCTCCTTGAAGAAAAAGACCGCCCTGGCCGGGGCCGGAGGCGGTCATGGGGAAGGGTCGTGCAGGGAGCGACAACTTATTTTTTCTTGTTCAGGCCCAGCGTGGGCGTCTCGTCGAAGAAGTTCCAGGGCTTGAGCAGCACATGCACCCATTCGGTGGGCATGATCGGCCATTCCTCGGCGCGCGCCACGTGGGTGGTGCCGGTGGTCAGCCAGACCACGTCGTCCTGGTTGACGATGGACTGGTTGTCCTTGACGAAGGCGCCCAGGCCGGTGTCTTCATGCGAACGGTTGGGATACTTGCCCTCGGGGAAGCGCTGCTCGGGGTCATAGCGGGTCACCCACAGCTGGCGATCCATGAAGCTCAGGCGACGGTTGAGCCATTCGTCCTGCGAGAAGTTGGCGCCCTTGGCGATGGGGTGGGTGCCGCCCGCATACGGGATGAGCTGGTAGGACACCGGGTTGCCGACCTTGTTGAACTTGTTGGGGTTGCTCAAGAGCCGGACGGTCGAGGCATCGAACTTCTGCGCGGCCTGCTGCTCGGTCTCGGGGGTGCGCTGCACGGTCTGCATGGTGCTGCTGCGCGGGCCGCCTCGGGTATTGGGCAAGACCACCGGATCGACTTCGGTGAGCGAGTTGTTCTGGCCATCGATGTCCAGGTCCAGCCTGAAATTGTAGATGTGCTGGTGGGTGGTGCCGACGATGTTGTGATCGATCAGGGTACCGTAGCGGGTGTCCTCGGCGGCAGTGGCGTCGCGCATGGTCGAGGCTTGCACGCCCTTGACCGCCTCGATGCCGGTGGCGCCGGCGTTGATGCCGATGGTGCCGTTCTCGGCGAAGACCCAGTCGAAGATGTAGTCGTAGTTGCCCACCGTGCTGATCCAGCGGATCACCAGTTCACGCCGCTCCACCGACAGGTTGGGCTGGCCGTATTCCTGGTGCTTGAATTCCGGTCCGGCATAGCGCTCGAACACGCCGATGGCGCGCGGGATCACGCGTGGCTTGCCGCTGCTGTCGGCGATGGTGGCGTCCAGCAGCACGGCATTCTCGGGCGTGTCCTTGCCGCGTTCGATGGAAGAGGTCAGCGTGCCCATGCCATATTCGCCCGAATCCAGGTAGGCCTTGAAGTACCAGCCCACATCCGGATCGCCATAAGGCACGATCATGCCGCCCAGCGAACCCTCGTACATGATCTGGCGCTTCTTGCCGTGGTCGTTGTAGGTCACCGTGGAGAACATCAGGCCCACGCGCGAGTCGAGCTTGAAGTGCATCTCCCAGTTGCGCCAGTGCAGGGTGTTGCCGCTGATGGTGTAGTTCTTGCCCTCGGGCTCGTTGATCTCCAGCGGCTTGGGCGGTGGCGTCAGGGTGCGGCCACGGCCGTCGTAGCCGGTGGGCTTCAAGGGTACCGGGATGACGCCGTTATCCTCGACCTTGATCACCTTCTTGTTGACCACGTCCACCACCGCCACCAGGTTCTCGATGGGATGGGCCCAATAGTTGCCGTCGCCCACGTCGAGGTAGCTGACCACCTTGAGCAGGCGGCTATCCTCTTGCAGCGCGTCCTTGCCGCCGAAGTAGCCCACCGTCAAGGGCGTGGCCACTACCTTCTTCATGTCGCTGATGCCGCGGCGGGCGATGGCCTGTACGTATTCCGGGCTGGATTCCAGCGAGTTCTGGACCGTCTCGAAGTCATCCACCAGCACCATGCCCTGCACGCCGGCCTTGGGTTCCCAGCGCTCCACGCTATGCCGGGCCAGGTCCACCGTACCTTCGATGACGTTGCGGCCATCCAGCAGGGTGAAGTTGGCACGTCGCGCGAAGACCGGCCGACCCTGGCCCAGGGCGAATTGCCAGACCTGCCCCTTGGGTGGTTCGGCCAGGGTGATCTCGGTGAAGCGATAGCTGGGCTGGTAGTGGCCGCTGGCCTTGAGCGCCTCGACGGTGGCCGTGATCTCGGCGGCCGACAGCGGATTGAGGGGATGCGGCACGGCCTCGATCTGGAAGGTCTTGTCCAGGCTGGGCGCGAAGACGGTATTGATGAAGTCTTCCGAGACATAGGGCTGCTCTCCCTTCATCACCAGCGGCACCGGCAAGGCCACGCTCTGGCCATTGACCAGTGCGGTGCGGGCACGCGGCTTGACGCGCACGATGACGCTGTTGCGGGTGATGGTCCAGACCCCCGCATAGGCATCCCAGCGCACGCTGGCGCCAAAGGATTCCATGGCTTTCTTCAGCGGCACCATATGCGCGGCGGCGCCATGGGCGGCCGCCGGCAGCGGCAGCATCATTGCAGTGGACAGGCCGGCAGCGGCGAGCGCGGCCAGCAGGAGATGGCGGGAGGCCAGGTGGAGTGCAGAGCGAAATGGTTTCATTGTCGGGACTGGGCTGTGGGACTATCGTGACGCCGATTATTGCGTCGGATAATCCAACAGGCGTAGCCCGATTTGGCAAACCTGCAGCCCCGCTGGGCCGGATGGCACCGCCGACACATCGGCCCCGGCAAACGCGGCCCCCGCGATCCCCCATACTCCGGCCGCCGCTAGCGGTGCCGGATGCGCCAGCCGGCCACCTGTGCCAATGCGGAATTGCCGAATCCGGATACGCGACCCGGGATTCAGAAGCGGTGACGCAGCCCCATGCGCAGCACGGTCTGGCTGCTGTCGTCGGCCGGTGCCGCCGAATAGGCTGCACTGATGACGCCCGGATTGAGGGTGTCGCCGGCCTTCTGCAGGCTGCTCATCGCATAGAGGTCGGTGCGCGCCGAGAGGAAGTAGTCCAGCCCCAGGTTCCACTGCGTGGTCCTGGCCAGCGTCGCGCCCGCGCCGCTGCGTGCCAGATCGGCACGGTCATGGATCACGCTGGCCAGCACATGCAGCTTGCCATCCACGGCGTAGTCCACCCCGGCATCGATCACGTTGGCGCGGGTGGCGCTGGTGATGGCCACCAGGCCGGTGTCGGTCAACGGCGCCTGCAGCGGGCGACGCGTCTGCGACCAGGCCAGGAACAGCTTGGCGGGCCCGGCCTGGTAGCTGCTGCCCAGGGTGAAGGTGCGCAGCTCGGTCTGGCCGGCGCTGGCTGCTGCGCTGTCGGCTGCCAGCTTGCTCTGGTAGTAGGCCGCGCCGATACCGAACGGTCCGTTGCTGTAGTTGGCCCCCGCCCCGAAGGCTTGCCCGGCGCTATTGGAGCCGGCCACTTCGCCCATGCCATAGAACAGGCTGGTGACCAGGCCGGCGTGGCCGGCCCAATCCCAGCGCAGTGCGTTGTTGGTGCGCGCGCCGGTCAGGCGGTCCAGGCTATTGAAATGGGCAGCACGCACACCGCCGCCACCGAAGATCTGGAAGGACGTGTAGCGCTGCCCGATCTCTTCCAGGTAATCGGTCTGGCGCCCCAGCGTGAAGGTGCCGGCCGGACCGATCAGGCCGACCACCGACTTGCGATCGAACAGGACACCCGGGGTAGCCATGGCGCCATCGTCGGCACTCAAGCCCGTCTCCAGCTGGAACAGCGCCGACCAGGCGCCATCGAGCGCCTCCTTGCCACGCAGGCCGATGCGCGAGGCCATGGCATCGCCCGAATCCAGGCTCAGGCGCTGGCCATTGGAGGGACCGACCTTGTCGGCATGGACCAGGCTGAGGTCGATCACGCCATAGACCGTGACGCTGGCAGAATCGGCATGGGCCCTGGCGGCCAGGGCAAGAAGGGATAACAACAGCAGGGGAGACAGGCGTTTTTTCATCAGACAGGCGAAGCGGCATGGCATGGTGCAGAAAACCTCACTGCGGTTTTCTGCACCATCGTATTGAGGGAAAAGTCGAGGCGCATGGTAGGAGCAGGCCTGCCACGCGACAATTACCTCTAGGGATAGTGCGGGACACGGCTGGCGCATTCCCCGGCGCTCATGCAATACTTGCCACTGTCCATTGGTCGTACTCCCCTTGTCAGCCAACCCTGCACAGACGATTGAATACCACTGCCACCTTCCGCCTGGAGGCCTCCAGTCCACCCATCCTGCACGTCGAAGGGGACTGGACCCTGCGCAACTACCGCCAGTTGTCGCGCCAGATCGCGCAGCAGCGCCTGGCGCCGGGCACTGACCTGGCGTTGCGGTTTTCTGCACTGAGCGCCTTCGATACGGTCGGCGCCAAGCTGCTGGTCGACCTGCTGGGAGTTCCCCTGGCGCTGCAACAGACCACCGACCGCAGCGACCTGCCACGCGCCTGGCGTGGCCTGCTGGCGGCCGTGGCCGAGGCCAAGGCGATTGCCATCCCCAAGGCGCCCAAGCCGCGCCAGGCCTGGATCACCGACATGCTTGCCCAGGTGGGTGCGACCATGCTCAGCCTGCGCGCCTGCTCGCTGGGTCTGTTGGGCTTTACCGGCCTGTGCCTGCAGGCGCTGCTCAGTTCGCTGTGGCGCCCCTCGCGCTGGCGCATCACCGCCGTGGTGGCGCAGATCGAACAGACCGGGCTGGATGCGGTGCCCATCGTGTCGCTGCTGACCTTCATGGTGGGTGCGGTGGTGGCCTTCCTGGGGGCCACGGTACTGGCCAACTTCGGCGCCAGCATCTATACGGTGGACCTGGTGGCCTTTTCCTTCCTGCGCGAA
>JAFAMT010000004.1 GCA_019233085.1 Herbaspirillum sp. | reverse complement strand
CAGGACGGCGTCGTTGAACTTGAAGCCGGTTTCGATTTCGGCCAGCGTTTCGCTGTCGACTTCGATGTTCAGGCAAACGTAGTGAGCCTTGGCCAGCTTCTGGATCTGGTAGGCCAGTTGACGACGGCCCCAATCTTCGACACGGTGAACCTTGCCGCCGCGGGTGGTGACGATGCCCTTGTAGCGCTCGATCATCGCCGGTACTTGCTCGCTTTGGTCCGGGTGGACGATAAATACGATTTCATAGTGACGCATGTAGACTCCTTATGGACTTATTGAGACGCCCACCCCGGCGTCAAGACGGGTGTGGGAAGAGGAAAACCGAAGATCATACTCGGTTTTGGACACGACAGCAACGTTCAGGTGTACTTCCCTGCACTTCCTGCAGCCTCATGGCGACAATCCTCCTCATCCGAGCGAAGGCTGTCTATTTATCTGTCTATATATAAGCCACAAAATCCTGCGATTCCATGCCATGAGCGCGGCGGCGCCAAAGATTCCCGCATGTTGCCATTGACACATGGAATGATGCTGTATAAAAATACAGACTGTTCATACAAACAGCCTTCCACCCCGGAAGGCCACCCTCATGCTCAAACTGACCGCGCGCCAGGAACAGATCCTGAACCTGATCAAGAACGCCATCGAGAACACCGGCTTCCCGCCTACGCGCGCCGAGATTGCGGCCGAGCTGGGCTTCCGCTCTGCCAATGCCGCCGAGGAACACCTCCAGGCCCTGGCCCGCAAGGGCGCCATCGAGATCTCTCCCGGCACCTCGCGCGGGATCCGGCTGCGTGATTCCGGCGCCGGCGCCGCGCTGGCAGGACGGCAGCTGGCCCTGCCCCACCCGGCCCTGATGCAGCTGAGCCTGCCCCTGATCGGGCGCGTCGCCGCCGGCTCCCCCATCCTGGCCCAGGAACACGTGGAAAAGACCTACCAGGTCGATCCCGCCATGTTCTCCGGCAAGCCGGACTACCTGCTCAAGGTACGCGGCATGTCCATGCGCGACGCCGGCATCCTCGACGGCGACCTGCTGGCCGTGCGCAAGACCGACCAGGTACGCAACGGCCAGATCGTGGTGGCCCGCCTGGCTGACGAGGTCACCGTCAAGCGCTACCAGAAGAGCGGTTCCATCATCACGCTGCTGCCGGAGAATCCGGAATTCGAGCCCATCATCGTCAAGCCAGACGAAGACCAATTCGCCCTGGAAGGGCTGGCCGTGGGCCTGATGCGCAGCTGGAACTGAGCCCGGCGAGGTCCGGACCAGGTCCAGACCAGGCCCCGCCAACGGCGAGCACAAAAAAACCTTCGCTTAAAATGAAGGTTTTTTGCTTTCTGTTTCTGCCTTCGCGATGTCAGGCTTGAGCATATTATGCCCGCTGGATAGCTATGCCCGGCGCCACCGATGCGCCCAATTACCAGGATCTTCTCGATGTCCACGCGCAAGAGCAGCAACAAGCACGGCCACCACGCCCTCCCAGCCAAGAAGCCCCAGCCGGCCACCAAGGTCTCGCAGCCAGCAGCGCCCAAGTACGATCTGCAGGATCTGCTGGAAATCCGCAAATGCCTGGATCTTCTCGACAACCGCAAGTCCGAGGAAGCAAAGGCGATCTGCATGGCCGTCCTGGCGCGCAATCCCACTCTGGTGTTCGCCAATCATGCTCGCGGACTGGTGGCGATGCAGGAAAGCAAGTTCGCCGAAGGGGAACATTACCTGCTCAAGGCGGTCGAGGCCGATCCTGACAATGCAGACTACCTGGGCAACCTGGCCACCTGCATTCTGAGCCAGGACCGCATCGATGAATCCATCAAGGTGTACGAACGTGCCATCGCAATTGACAAGGACAACCGCGCCGCGCGCGTTGGCCTGGCCAATGCCCTGCACCAGAAGAACGATCCCGAGGCATCCATTGCCTACTTCCAGGATGCGGTGCAGCGCGAACCAGAGGCGCCGGGGCCGCTCTCGCATCTGGGCCGGGCACTGATCGATGCCAAGCGCTACGAAGAAGCGGTGGCCACCATCCTCAAGTCGCTCGAGCTACAGATCAGCTTCGCCCCCTCACATACCGCCCTGGGCGAAGCCTTCCACGCCATGGAGATGTACAAGGAAGCAATCGAGTCCCACAAGACGGCCATCCTGCTGGATCCGCAAGACACCTACGCCCACAACAAGATCGCCGATACCTACCTGAAGCTCAAGCGGGTGGATGAAGCGCACGAGCACATGATGCGCGTCATCGAGATCGCACCCAAAGATCCCAACGGATACGTCAAGCTCGGCGCCAGCTACTTCACCGCCAAGGATGACTTCGAGGCCTCCATGGCCATGTTCCGCCGCGCACTGGAGGTCGACCCGAAATACGCGTTGACGTATAACAACATCGGCGCGGTCCAGCACGATCATGGCGAAACCCATGAAGCGGTCGCCAACTTCCGCAGGGCACTCGAGTTGCGCCCCAACTACCCCACTGCAAAGCACAACCTGGCACTGAGCCTGTTATTGCATGGCGAATTCAAGGAAGGCTGGGAGTGCCACGAAAGCCGACTGATCACGCGCGAACGCTCCCACGTCTACCGTGTCATCCACAAGCTCTTCGAGGTCATTCCGAAGTGGGATGGCAAGTCCTCGCTGGAGGGCAAGTACATCCTGCTGATGCACGAGCAAGGCTTCGGCGATAGCATCCAGTTCCTGCGCTATGCCCGCAAGGTCATGGAGATGGGCGCGCGCGTGGCGGTTCACGTCAAGAACCCCCTGTACCGGCTGTTCCAGTCCTTTACCCCCGAGGTGACCCTGATTCGCGAAAGCGACCCGCTGCCGCCTGCCGACTGCTCTTACGTATTGATGAGCCTGCCTTACGCCATGGGCATGGAACGGGTGGAGGATATTCCCACCTACCCCAGCTACCTGTCCGCCGACAAGATACTGGCCGCCAGCTGGCAAGAGAAGATTGCCGCCCTGAGCAAGTCGCCTCAGCACCTGCGCGTGGGTATCGTCTGGGGCGGCAACCCCGAGCACGGCAATGACCGTCATCGCTCCATCCCCCTGGATCGGGTCAAACAGCTGTTCACCCTGCCCAAGATCGAATTCTATTCATTGCAAAAGGGCAAGCCACTGGAAGGCCTGAAAGACCTCCCCCCCGAGATGGTAGTCCACGACCTCGGCAGCGCTTGCGAAGACTTTGCCGATACGGCCGCAGCCATCAGCAACCTGGACCTGGTCATCAGCGTGGATACCTCGGTAGTCCACCTGGCCGGTGCCATGGGCCACCCAACCTGGGTACTGCTGCCCCACGTCCCTGACTGGCGCTGGCTCAACGATCGCGCTGACTCGCCCTGGTACCCGAGCATGCGCCTGTTCCGCCAGCCCGCGATCCAGGATTGGGACTCGGTCATGCGACACGTCGCCCAGGAATTAATTGCCTTGCAACAAAAAAAGGGGTAGATCGCCAAATTTGCCCTCCGGAAAGCCGCCCGCCCAGGGCGGTTTTCTTTTGGAAACTGAAATTGCCTGGCCACAACGTAAAAATCCCTAAAGTTTTCCCGAATGCCGTCGAAAAAGGATTTGCTTGGATTTTAAAAGCACGTAGTTTTAGTTCGGAAAGCCTTGAAAAAGATTTTTTGCTCAAAGCCCTAAACTTTTTCCAAGACTGCCCGATAAAGCAATCAACAGAGGTTGAAACGCCTGAGGCTCATGGGTAAAAGACCAAAGTTACGCGCTGAAACTAGGTTCATCGGTCTCAAATCTTAGGAGAATTAACATGGCATCAATCATTAACACCAATATTGCGTCGATTGACACCCAGCGCAATTTGAACATGTCGCAGGCGTCCCTGCAGACCTCGATCCAACGCCTGTCCTCTGGTCTGCGCGTCAACAGCGCAAAGGACGACGCCGCCGGCCTGGCCATCGCTACCCGTATGGACTCCCAAGTCCGCGGCCTGGCAGTGGCACAACGTAACGCCAACGACGGTATCTCGATGGCGCAAACCGCTGAAGGCGCACTGTCGACCGTGAACGACAACCTGCAGCGTATGCGTGAACTGGCTGTGCAGGCTGCCAACGGCACCAACAGCGCACAAGACCGCAAGACCCTCAACGACGAATACACCCAGCTGTCGCAGGAAGTCTTCCGCGTCCTGAACGGCACCAGCTTCAACGGCCAAAACCTGTTCACCGGTGTCGGCCAAGGTGCTTCGGCTGGCGTTGGTTCGGATTCGGCCAACGTCTCGGCCGCTCTGACGCTGTCCTTCCAGGTCGGCGCCAACGTCGTGAACAACAAGCTCAACGACCAGATCACCCTGACCCTGGATGACCTGTCGAACAACTCGACCATCGCCAACGTCATCGGCACCAGCGCCAAGGGCCTGATCGGTCTGGGCGACACCACCGGCGTGAGCACCGCGCAAGCGACCTACACCTCGGCACAAGCTGCCCTGGACAACCTGTTTGCGACCGGTTCCTCGCTGTCGGCGACCGCCCTGGCGTCGTCGGCTGTGACCCTGCAAGCTGCCGTTGACAGCGCCAAGCTGGCCCTGGACGCTGCCGTTGCCCAGCCGTCGGCACAAAGCGATGCACAAAAGGCCATCCAGAACCTGGACCTGGCGATCAATCTGATCTCCTCGAAGCGTTCGGAATTCGGTGCCGTGCAGAACCGCTTCACCGCCGTCATCAGTAACTTGCAGGTGTCGAGCGAAAACATCACGGCATCCAAGAGCCGTATCATGGACACGGATTACGCGTCGGAAACTGCCAACCTGACTCGTGCCCAGATCCTGCAACAAGCTGGTACCGCCATGTTGTCGCAGGCGAACTCCTCGCCGCAGTCGGTCCTGTCTCTGTTGAAATAAGGCCAATAGCTAGGTAGGATGACGTGCGGAGGATACGCAATATTCTCCGCACGTTTTTTTAAGTAAGGGAGTAGGACCATGTCGATTGCACCACTGAACATTACCAGCGCGGCCGATTCCGGTACTGCCTATCCGCCTGTACAAGCCGCCAACAATTCGAACCCGGTTGCACCTGCCGTGGCACCTGCGCCCCCCGCTGCGACCACAACGACCAGCGATGCGCCCAAGCCGACCGACAAGCAGGTCGACCATGCCGTGAGCAAGCTCAACGACTTTGCGGCCGCCAATGCATCCTCGCTCAGCTTCGCCAAGGATGACACCTCGGGCAAGATGGTCATCAAGATCATGGATACTGAAACAAATACCCTGATCCGCCAGATTCCCAGCGAAGAAGCAATCAATATTGCGCAGTCGATCGACAAGCTGCAAGGTCTGCTGCTCAAGGAAAAAGCCTGAGTCTGGTACGAACTGCAGTGATCGACATAAAGCATGCATCATCGCCCCGCGGCAGGTTGCATGATAGGATCGGTTACCCCAGTTCATAACGGATTTAACCAGTTATCTGCACAGCGTCCTTCGCCGCCGACGCCGTACTTGAGAGTTGCTCTCCTGTTGACTGCGCTTGCGAACCCGACAGCGCTGTGCACAAAGCGAAACATCAGGAGTAATCATGGCGACTTCCACCGGTACCATTACCACCTCAGCAGGTCCCCTAGACGTCAACACGCTCGTCAGCAACCTGATGCAGGCCGAGAGCGCCCAGGACCTGACTCCGCTGACCAACCAGGCCAGCAGCTACAATGCACTCATCTCCGCCTATGGCACCCTCAAGAGCGCCCTGAGTACTTACCAGAGCGCCATCCAGGGCATGACCACGGCCAGTTTCAGCTCCCAGAAAAGCTCGGTCTCCAATGCCGGCACGGGTAGCAATCTGACCAGCAATCCCTTCACGGCCACCATCAACAGCGACTCGTCGACCCAGATCCTGGCCCAGAAGATCCAATCGGCCGGCGTGGCCAGCGGTACGACGTTCAACGCCGGCGACTCCATCGCCATCAAGGTCGGCAGCGGCTCGCCCACCTTCGTCACGCTCAAGGCCAATTCGACGATAGCCGGCGTGCGCGATGCCATCAATGCCGCCAACGCCGGCGTAACGGCCTCGGTGGTAACCGATGGGAGTGGCGACCATCTGGTGCTGGAATCCAATACCGGCGGTACCGCCAATACCATCAAGGTGTCGGCCAACAACACCCTGTCCGGATTCGCCTACGACCCCTCCAGCTCGACTCCCAGCACCATGACCCAGACGCAGGCGCCACGTGATGCGACCTCCGCCGCCTCTGGCAACTATGCAGTGTCGATCTCGCAACTGGCGCAAACGGCGAAACTGAGCTCGGCGGGCATTGCCCCCGGAACCACATTTGACAGTGGCCTGCTGGCTATCAAGACTGGCACAGGTTCAACCGCGGTCATCCAGCCCGCCACCAACACCCTGGCCGGTGTGCGTGATGCCATCAACGCCAGCAGCGCCGGCGTGAATGCCACCATCGTCAGCGATGGCACCAATGACCACCTGGTCATCACTGCCAAGAACAGTGGCGCGGCCAACACCATCAAGATCACCGGTACTGGCAGCTATTCCGTGTTCAGCAGCGACCCCAGCGGCAACACGATCTCGCCCAATGTCTCGACCTCTCAGACCTATGCCAGTGGCACCCTGAACCTGAAGGTCGGCGATACAACGGTCGCGATCAACCCCACCGCCAACGGAAGCGGCACCATCGACCTGACACAGGTGATGAGCGCCATCAACGGCGCCAACGCCGGTGTTACGGCCTCGATTACCAATGACGGCACCAATAATCACCTGGTGCTCACGCCAACCGGCAGCAGTTCCACCAGCGCCGTGGCGTTAACCGGCACGGGCGACTATTCCGGGCTGACCATGGCCGGTATGGGCCAGATGATCAAGGCCCAGGATGCCAAGCTGTCCATCGATGGCGTGACCGTCACCAGCCCCAGCAACCAGGTCGAGAACGTGATCTCAGGCGTCACATTGAATTTGAACAGTGTGACGAATTCCTCAGACAATCTGACTCTCAATATTTCCAACGATACCTCCGGCCTGACCACGGCGGCCAACACCTTCGTATCGGCTTACAACACGCTGGAGAAGGCCATCTCCAGCCTGACCGCGCAAACGCCGTCGACTACCCTTGGGCAGTCCACCAACTCTTCCCCGCTGGCTAGCGAGTCGTCGGTGCAGACCATCGTCGACCAGTTGCGCAATACCTTGTTTGCGACGGTCAATGGTGGCAACGGCATCAGCTCGCTGTCCGACATCGGCATTGCATTCCAGAAAGATGGTACGCTGGCACTTGATTCGACCAAGCTTTCGACTGCCGCCTCCAGCAATTTCGCCGGCATTGCCAATCTGTTCACAGCTACCGATCCGGATCCGACCAACACCACATCTGCCAACAATGGTATCGTCACAAAATTGCAGACGCTGATGACGAGTCTGCTAAGTGATACCGGCCTGATCGCCACCAAGACCAATGGACTGCAAACCAGCCTGAAGCTCAACCAGGACGAGCAAACCGCAGTTCAGACACGCCTGACCGCCATGCAAGATGCTTACACCAATCAGTTCAACCAGTTGAACACGACCTTGTCGAGCATGCAGGCCACACAAAGCTACCTGACCCAGCAGCTGGCCAACCTGCCCAAGACCAGCTAAGGCTCAACCCGCGAACTCTGGAGAATGCGATGTTCGGAACCATGAAACGTGGCGCCAACGCCTATGCCAACATCGGCATGGAAACCGGCGTGCTGGCAGCCAATCCGCACAAGCTCATCACGATGCTGTTCGACGGCGCACTGGTCGCCATTGCCCTGGGCAAGAAGCACATGGCCGACGGTGACATCCGCAGCAAGGGCAAGTCGATCACCCATGCCATCCTGATCATTGACAATGGCCTGCGTGCCAGCCTGAACAAGGACGTCGGCGGCGAACTGGCCCTGAACCTGGATTCGCTCTACGAGTACATGAGCCGCCGCCTGTTCCAGGCCAACGCCACCAATGACCCGGCCATCCTGGACGAAGTCCACGGACTGCTCACCGACATCCGTTCAGCCTGGGAACAGATCAATCCCAATGGCACACCCGGCGTGGCGCCACAAGTCCCGGCGGCCTACGAGGCAGCCGTTTCGCCAACCCGCCTTGCAAAGGTCTAATCAGACATGAACGGTGATGACGTCATCGCCATCTACGAGTCGATCACGCAATTGACCGAGCAGATGCTGAGTGCCGCGCATGCGGCTGACTGGGAACTGCTAGCCGCGCTGGAGAACCAGTGCGGCATGCACATAGCGAACCTGCGCATCTGTGAGGAGAACATTGTCTTGACCCAGGCGCAGCGCGACCGAAAGGTCGTTTTCATCACCAAGATCCTGGAAGACGATCGCGACATCCGCAACCTGACCGAGCCCGGCCTGCGCAAGCTGTCGGCACTCATCCAAAGCAATCACACCGAACGCAAACTGCTCAACACCTACGGCATAGGTAGCTGATCATGTTGCCGCGGGCAGATATCGCCACGGCTGTGCAGCCCGTCAACCCAGTCGAGCCGGCCACCGCCGTCGTCTCCGTCGCCGATGCCAAGCAGGAAGCCTTCAGCCGCCTGGCGCAAATCGCCGTGGGCCAGCAACTGGCCGGGCGCATCCTTTCCACCTTCGACGACGGCACCTTCCTGGTGCGCATTGCCAATACGGCCGCGCGCATGGTGCTGCCCCCCAATGCCCGCACCGGTGACTCGCTGATCCTGACCCTGGTCTCCAAGGATCCGCGTCCAACCTTCGCCGTCAAGGAAGACAGCATCGGCCAGGACAGCGAGAGCAGTTCGGTCGCCCTCAGTACGGCAGGCCGGGCGATGCAGAAGGACTTGAAGTCACTGCAGTTCGTCACGCGCGACGAAAGCGGCGCCGGCCAGATCGCCGAGCACGAGGAAGTCCCGCTCGATGTCCTCACCAAGGGAGGCCAGTCCGGCCAGGCCGGCACGCCCACCAGCACCCCGACTACCCTGAGCAATGCCGCCAGACTGATCAATAGCCTGCTGCAGGCCTCGCAACGGGGTGACATGGCCGACTACGTCAGCCCGTCGACGGCACTGCTGGCCAGGGCCGGCGCCCCGACCGACCAGATGGCAAGCGCCTTGCAGAATGCAATCACCTACAGCGGCGTCTTCTACGAATCCCATGTCTCCGCCTGGGCGGCCGGGCAGCGGCCCGCCGAGGAGCTGATGAAGGAGCCGCAGGCCCAGGTCGCCGCCCAGAGAGGAGGCGAAATCAATCTGCTGAGCACCGATGACCCGGCCCAGAACCAGCTGGGGCAGATCATCAACCTGCAGCTCAATGCCCTGGAGCAGCAGCGTGTGCTCTGGCACGGCGAGGTCTGGCCCGGCCAGAAGATGGAATGGGAAATCAGCCAGGAAGATGGCAACGACAAGCCCAAGACGCCCGGCGAGGCGCAGGAACCGCCCAGCTGGCATAGCGTGGTGCGCTTCAACTTCGTCCATCTGGGTAGCGTGACAGCCTCGATTCGCCTCATCGGCCAGCAGATCCACGTGCAGGTCAAGGCCGATAGTGAAGCCGCCACCGCCACCCTGCGCGGCAACACCCCGATGTTCGCCGATGCCATGGCAGCGGCTGGCACCTCCCTGGACTCCCTGATCGTCAAGCAAGCCGATGGAGAAATCTAACATCCCCATGCAGAATGCGGTCGCCCTGGCCTACAACGCCAACCAGGCGGCCCCGCAGGTGGTAGCCAAGGGCCGTGGCCTGGTGGCCGAAGCCATCATCGCCCGCGCCCGCGAGAGCGGGGTCTATGTGCACGAATCCAAGGAGCTGGTATCGCTGCTGATGCAGGTGGAGCTGGATCAGCAAATCCCCCCTGCCCTGTACCGTACCGTGGCCGAATTGCTGGCCTGGCTATATCGTATTGAAAATATGCAATTAGGGCAGTCGGTGATGTATGATACGAAGTTAAATTATTCCAATAATCCCCCAGGGGAAGGCGATCCCACTCGCTGAATTCAGACGTACCAAGACGCACAGATGGCCAATCACGACGAGATCGACGACGACAGCCCATACCGGGTTCATTCACGGAGGGAGATCATTTCCCTGCTGACCAGCATGATGGAGAAAAACCAACTGCTGAGCCTGCTGATCAAGGGAGGATCGGAGTCGGTCATCACCTCCATTCTCGAAGTGGACGACGACGATGACGCCATGATCATCGATGCCGCGCCCAGCGCCATGCTCAACGACAGCATCGTTTCCAGCAAGCGCATCAACTTCGAAGCGATCTACAACAGCATCCGCATCACCTTCGCCGTGGACAGTGCAAGCCAGGTCGAATACCAGAACCGTCCCGCCCTGCGCGTGCCGCTGCCGGAAAG
>JAFAMT010000494.1 GCA_019233085.1 Herbaspirillum sp. | reverse complement strand
GCGCCCTTGACCGCGCCCAGGCCATAACGGATCTGGGTGGCCTTCTTGCCCGGCTCGCCCACCGGCATGAAGCGGTAGTCGGACTGGTTGATGTCCGGCGGCAGGATGGCCAGCTTGCAGATGTCGATCGAATCCTCGATCAGGATCTTGACCTTATCCGTGTCTTCCATGGCCAGCGACAAGTTGGCGGCCATGAACGCGGCGGGATGGTGGGCCTTCAGGTAGGCCGTGTAGTAGGACAGCAGCGCATAGGCGGCCGCGTGCGACTTGTTGAAGCCGTAGCCGGCGAACTTTTCCATCAAGTCGAAGATCTCGTCGGCCTTGGCCTGGTCCAGCCCGTTCTTGGCCGCGCCTTCGCGGAACAGTTCACGGTGCTTGGCCATTTCCTCGGCCTTCTTCTTGCCCATCGCCCGGCGCAGCAAGTCGGCGCCCCCCAGCGAGTAGCCGCCGATGACCTGGGCCATCTGCATCACCTGCTCCTGGTAGACCATGATGCCGTAGGTCTCGGAGAGGATGCCCTCGGTACGCGGATCAGGATAGTCGAAGGCTTCGCCGTGCTTGCGCTTGCAGAAGTCGGGAATCAGGTCCATCGGCCCCGGGCGATACAGCGCCACCAGGGCGATGATGTCCTCGAAACGGTCGGGACGGGCGTCCTTCAACATGCCCTGCATGCCGCGGCTTTCAAGCTGGAACACGGCGACCGTCTTGGCCTTGGTCAGCAGCTCGTAGGAGGCCCGGTCGTTGAGCGGCAGCTTGGCCAGGTCGAACTCGGCCATGGCCGGATCGAGCATGCGGATGTAGCGCACCGCGCGGTCCAGGATGGTCAGCGTGGTCAGGCCCAGGAAGTCGAACTTGACCAGGCCGACGGCTTCGACGTCATCCTTGTCGTATTGCGAGACCACGCCGGCGTCCCCGCCCTGGGTGTAGAGCGGGCAGAAATCGGTCAGCTTGCCCGGGGCGATCAGCACGCCACCGGCGTGCATGCCGATGTTGCGGGCGATACCTTCGACCTGCTGGGCCAGGCCCATCAGCTGCTTGACCTCTTCTTCGTTCTCCAGGCGCTCCTTCAACAGTGGCTCTTCCTCGATGGCATCGGCCAGGGTCACCAGCTTGCCCGGCTTGAAGGGGATCAGCTTGGAAATGCCGTCACAGAAGTTATAGCCCAGGTCCAGCACGCGACCGACGTCACGCACCGCGCCCTTGGCGGCCATCGTACCGAAGGTGGCGATCTGCGAGACCGCCTCCTTGCCATAGCGATCCTTGACGTACTGGATCACGCGGTCGCGGCCCTCCTGGCAGAAGTCGATGTCGAAGTCGGGCATCGAGACGCGTTCGGGGTTCAGGAAACGTTCGAACAGCAGGTTGTAGCGCAGCGGATCGAGGTCGGTGATGAGCAGGCAATAGGCCACCAGCGAGCCGGCGCCCGAGCCCCGGCCGGGGCCCACGGGCACGCCATTGTTCTTGGCCCACTGGATGAAGTCCGCCACGATCAGGAAGTAGCCCGGGAACTTCATCTTGATGATGGTGTTGTTCTCGAACTCCAGCCGTGCTTCATAACGCGGACGCTGCTTCTCGCGCTCGGCCTCGTCGGGGAACAGTTCCTTCAGGCGCACTTCCAGGCCGGCCTTGGTCTGGGCCACCAGGAAATCATCGATGGTCATGCCGTCCGGCGTGGGGAAGTCAGGCAATTGCGGCTTGCCCAGCTGCAGCACCAGGTTGCAGCGTTTGGCGATTTCGACGGTATTGGCAATCGCGCCCGGCAGGTCGGCGAATAGCTCGGCCATTTCCGCCTGCGACTTGAAATACTGCTGCTCGTTGAAGCGGCGCACGCGACGTGCATTGGCCATGATCTCGCCTTCGGCGATGCAGGTCCGGGCCTCGTGGGCGATGAATTCTTCCGGCTTCTGGAACTGGATCGGGTGCGTTGCCACGCAAGGCAGGCCCAGCTTGGCCCCCAGGGCCACGCTCTGACGCACCTGCACATCCATGTTGGCCTGGCCGGCGCGCTGCAGTTCGAGATAGAAGGCACCAGGGAAGATCTCGGCCCAGCGGCGCGCGCAGGCCTCGGCCTGGGCCAGGTTGCCGTTGTCGATGGCCTGGCCGACGTCGCCCAGCGCCGCCCCCGAGAGCGCGATCAGGCCATTGCCGCCCTCCTGGTGACGCAGCGCATCCAGCCATTCCATGCGCACCTCGGCGCGGCCCTTGTACTGGTTGCTCAGCCAGGCTTGCGACAGTACCTCGCACAGCTGCAGGTAGCCGTGGCGGTTCTTGATCAAGACCAGCAGGCGGAAGGGCTTGTCGCGGTCGGCGTCATTGGTGATCCACAGGTCGCAGCCGGCGATGGGCTTGACGCCCTTGCCGCGCGCTTCCTTGTAGAAACGCACCATGCAGAACAGGTTGGAGAGATCGGTCACCGCCAGGGCGGCCTGTCCATCCTTGGCGGCGGCCTTGACGATGTCGTCGATACGCACCAGGCCGTCCACGATGGAGTACTCCGAGTGCATACGGAGGTGTACAAATTGCGGTGTAGTCATGGGACGACATTTTACCGGAGCTTGGCATCCCGGCCCGCTCCTGATTGACTGCTTTTTGTCAGGAATCGCACGACTACACACTAACGCACGGGAGTGCCCCCCGGCATCTTGCCTTGATCTAGGTCAGAGTAGGCCCAAAATGCAGCGAACACCCTGTTCGCGCGGTTATAATGCTGAGAATTCAAAGACTTAGAGCCGAGTAACGAACCATGCAGTCCCCCGATACACCCTACGTCAACATCGCCGCCTACAAATTCGTCAGCTTCGACGATACCGCTGAAAAGCGCCCGGAATTCCTCGCGTTTTGCCAAAAACACAACTTGCGTGGCACCGTGATCCTGAGCCCGGAAGGTATCAACCTGTTCCTGGCCGGCCTGCGCGCCGACATCGACGCCTTCCTGGCCTGGTTGCGCGCCGATGCGCGCTTCGCCGACTTGATCGTCAAGGAAAGCTATTCTGAGAAGCAACCCTTCACGCGCATGCTGGTCAAGCTCAAGGCCGAGATCATCACCATGAAGCATCCGCTGATCAAGCCCGAACTGGGTCGCGCGCCCTTCGTCGAGCCCAGGGAGCTCAAGCGCTGGCTGGACCAGGGCCACGACGATGAAGGCCGTCCGGTGGTGATGGTCGATACCCGCAACGGTTTCGAGGTCGATGTCGGCACCTTCGAGAACACGGTCGATTACCGCATCAACAAGTTCACCGAATTCCCCAAGGTCATAGAAGACCACAAGGCCGATTTCGCGGGCAAGACCGTGGTCACCTTCTGTACCGGCGGCATCCGCTGCGAAAAGGCGGCCATCCACATGCAAAACATCGGCTACGACCATGTCTACCAGCTGGAAGGCGGGATCCTGAAGTATTTCGAGGACGTCGGCGGCGCGCACTACAACGGCGACTGCTTCGTCTTCGACTACCGCACCGCACTGAGCCCGGAACTGAAGGAAACCCAGACCGCCCAATGCTTCGCCTGCCGTGCCGTGGTCACCCCGCGCGAACAGTTGTCGCCGGATTACGTACCGGGCAAGTC
>JAFAMT010000410.1 GCA_019233085.1 Herbaspirillum sp. | reverse complement strand
CTCGCACAAGATGGACGAGTTGAAGCAGATCGCCGACCGCGTCACCGTGCTGCGCGAAGGCGAATATGTCGGCACGCTCGACGTCGCCTCGACCAGCATTGCGACCATCATCGGCATGATGGTCGGCCGCACGCTCAGCGACGAGCGCTACGCCGGCGACCGGCCGGCCGGCGAGATCGCGCTCGAAGTCCGCAATCTCAATTGCGGCCCGCTGGTGCGCGACGTCAGCTTTTCCGTGCGCCGCGGCGAGATCGTCGGCTTTGCCGGATTGATGGGCGCCGGCCGCACCGAGGTCGCGCGCGCGGTGTTCGGCGCCGACCGGTCGCGGTCGGGAGAGGTGCTCGTTCACGGCCGGAAGCGGCCGATCCGGACGCCCGAGCAAGCGGTCGCCGCCGGCATCGGCTATCTCTCCGAGGATCGCAAGCGGTTCGGCCTCGCGCTCGGCATGGACGTCGAGTCCAACGTCGTGATGTCCAACCTCGGCGGCTACCTCTCGTTCGGGTTCTTCCTGAAGAAGCAGAACATTCGCGAGGCGGCGCTGAAGTTCGTCGAGCTGCTCAATATCCGCACCCCGGCGACGACCCAGGAGGTGCGCCTGCTCTCGGGCGGCAACCAGCAGAAGATCGTGATTGCCAAGTGGTTGCTGCGCGACTGCGACATCCTCTTCTTCGACGAGCCCACGCGCGGCATCGACATCGGCGCCAAAAGCGAGATCTACAAGCTCCTCGATGCCCTGGCCGCGCAGGGCAAGGCCATCGTCATGATCTCCTCCGAGCTGCCCGAGGTGCTGCGCATGAGCCACCGCATCCTGGTGATGTGCGAAGGGCGCGTGACGGGCGAACTCTCCCGTGCCGAGGCCACCCAGGAAAAGATCATGCAGCTGGCCACGCAACGCGAGTCGGCGGTGCTCTAGCCAGCGGTCCCAGAGAACACACCGCCCCATTCCATCCGAACCCAGAGTACCGACGATCATGGCAAACAACATCCACTCCGCCTCCACCGCATCCATGGCCACTCCAGAGACTTCCCCGGGCTTGCGGGCCCGCCTGTTCAACCCGGCCGCGCGTCAGAAGCTGCTGGCCTTTGCCAGCCTGTTGCTGCTGATGGTGTTCTTCAGCTTTGCCTCCAGCAATTTCCTGGAGGTGGATAACCTGGTGAGCATCCTGCAGTCGACCGCCGTCAACGGCGTGCTGGCCATCGCCTGCACCTACGTCATCATCAGTTCCGGCATCGACCTCTCGGTGGGCACCATGATGACCTTCTGCGCCGTCATGGCCGGTGTGGTGCTGACCAACTGGGGCATGCCGCTGCCGCTGGGCATCGTCGCGGCGATCTTCTTCGGCGCGCTCTCGGGCTGGGTCTCGGGCATGGTGATCGCCAAGCTCAAGGTACCGCCCTTCATTGCCACGCTGGGCATGATGATGCTGCTGAAGGGCCTGTCGCTGGTCATCTCCGGCACCCGGCCGATCTACTTCAACAGTACCGAGGGTTTCACGGCCATCGCCCAGGATTCGCTGATCGGCGAGCTGATCCCGGCGCTGCCCATTCCCAATGCGGTGCTGATCCTGTTCATCGTGGCCATCGGCGCCTCGGTGATCTTGAACAAGACCGTGTTCGGCCGCTATACCTTCGCCCTGGGCAGCAACGAAGAGGCCTTGCGCCTGTCGGGCGTGAAGGTGGATTTCTGGAAGGTCGCGGTCTACACCTTCTCGGGCGCCATCTGTGGCATCGCCGGCCTGATCATCGCCTCGCGCCTTAACTCGGCCCAGCCGGCCCTGGGCCAGGGCTACGAGCTGGACGCGATTGCCGCCGTCGTCATCGGCGGCACTTCGCTCTCGGGCGGCACCGGCACCATCCTGGGCACCATCATCGGCGCGTTCATCATGAGCGTGCTGGTCAACGGCCTGCGCATCATGTCGGTGGCGCAGGAATGGCAGACGGTGGTCACCGGCGTGATCATCATCCTGGCGGTGTACCTCGATATCCTGCGTCGCCGGCGCCGCGCATGAGGACTTGATTGATTTGGCAGTTGCGCATCAACCCCGCCGGCATTTCGGTGCCGGCACTCCATCATCGATAACAAAAGGAGACTTACCCGTGTTCAAGAACAAATTACTCGGTGCCGCCCTGGGCCTGGCCTTTGCCTTCGGTGGCGCCCCTGCGCAAGCGCAGGAAGTCTATATCCCCCTCATCTCCAAGGGCTTCCAGCACCAGTTCTGGCAAGCCGTGAAGGCCGGTGCCGACCAGGCCGGCAAGGACTACAAGGTCAAGGTGAGCTTCGAGGGCCCGGAAACCGAGGCCATGGTGGACAAGCAGATCGACATGCTCTCCGCCGCCCTGGCCAAGAAGCCGCAAGCCATCGGCTTTGCCGCCCTGGACAGCAAGGCCGCCATCCCCCTGCTCAAAAAGGCGCAGGCCGCCAAGATCCCGGTGGTGGCCTTCGACTCGGGCGTGGATAGCGACATCCCGGTCACCACCGCCACCACCGACAACCGCGCCGCTGCGGCCCTGGCGGCCGACAAGATGGCCGAGCTGATCGGCAAGGAAGGCGATATCGCCGTGGTCGCCCACGACCAGACCAGCCGCACTGGCATCGACCGTCGCGATGGCTTCCTGGAGCGCATCAAGTCCACCTATCCCAAGATCAAGGTGGTCAGCGTGCAGTACGGGGGCGGCGACCAGCTGAAGTCGACCGAGGTCACCAAGTCCATCCTGCAGGCCTATCCCAAGCTCAAGGGCGTGTTCGGCACCAACGAGGGCTCGGCCATCGGTGTGGTCAATGGCGTCAAGGAAATGAAGCGCAAGATCGCCATCATCGGCTATGACTCGGGCAAGCAGCAGAAGGATGCGATCCGTGACGGCACCATGGCCGGCGCCATCACCCAGAACCCGGTGGGCATCGGCTACAAGACCGTGGAAGCGGCGGTGAAGGCGATCAAGGGCGAGAAGCTCCCCAAGATCATCGATACCGGCTTCTACTGGTACGACAAGAGCAACATCGACGATCCCAAGATCACCGCCGTGCTCTATGACTGATGCGCTGACGGCGTGATGGCGCGAGGTTGGCATCGCCAGCCGACCGCGCCCTCTGCCACCCGGGCGCCGCCATCCGGCGGCGCCTGTTCTTTTGCACACCGCCCCCTTTCCTGACCTGACCGAGACCACCATGAAGCCGCCCCGCATCGACGCCCACCAGCATTTCTGGCGCTACCGCGCCGAAGACTATCCGTGGATAGGCCACGGCATGGACTTGCTGGCCTGCGACCGCATGCCCGGGCAACTGCATCCGGTGCTGGCCACGGAGGGGCTGGACGCCTCCATTGCCGTGCAGGCCCGCGCCGGCCGCGAGGAAACCGCTTTCCTGCTGGAGCTGGCGCGCCATGACCGGCGCATCGCCGGGGTGGTCGGCTGGGAGGATCTGTCCTCGCCGCACCTGGCGGCCAATGTCGCGCACTGGGGGCGCGGGAAACTGCTGGGATTTCGCCACCAGATACAGGACGAGCGCGAGGTCGGCAGCTTCATCGAGGCTCCGGCCTTCAATGCCGGCGTGGCCTGGTTGCAGCAGCAGGGCTATGTCTACGATGTGCTGGTGTATGCGCGCCAGATGCCGGAGATCCAGGCCTTCTGCGAGCGTCACGACCGCCACTGGCTGGTGCTGGATCACCTGGGCAAGCCGGCGCTGGCCGAGTTCGGTCGCAACGAGGCTGCCCTGGCCGACTGGAAGCATGCGCTGCGCCAGCTGGCCGCCTTGCCCCATGTGGCCTGCAAGCTCTCCGGTCTGGTGACCGAGGCCGATTGGCTGCGCGGCCTGCGCCAGAAGGACTTCGACAACATCGTCATCTGCCTGGATGCAGCACTGGAAGCCTTCGGCCCGCAACGCCTCATGTTCGGTTCGGACTGGCCGGTGTGCCTGCTGGCGGCTTCCTATGCCAAGGTGGCCGGCGTGGTGCGTGAGTGGGGTGCGACACGGCTGTCGGTCACCGAGCAGGCGCAGTTGTGGGGTGGCACGGCCGCGCGCTGCTACGGCCTGGCCTGATGCTCCGCCGACGCGGCCAAGCGCGGCGTCTTCTGACTCTGCTCAGTGCAGCGGCAGCGAGGTCGTGAAGCCGTTGAAGGCAACGTGCAGCATGTACTTCACGATGTCCTCGTTGCCCATCTTGCTGAACTTCTGCAGATAATCCACCGCCGGGTCACAGGTGCGGGCGTAGTAGCTGTAAAGCACCACGTCGCTGGGCAGGGTGGCATCGATATCGCCAGCCTTTTGTGCCTCCTTGACCAGCTTTTCCAGCTGTCCGTTGAGCTTCAGCACGCGCATGACGTACTTGACGTTGCGCATGAGCATCTCCCGCACCGGCGTGCTGGTGGAAGGCAGGAAGGGCAGGCCGCCTTCCAGCCGCACCCGCAGCGCCCATTCCAGCATCGCCTCCAGCTTGCCGCGCGCAGTGGCGATCTCGCCCAGCTGCGCCAGCTGGTCGATGGCGCCATCGATCAGGCGGATCATGGTCTCGCCCACCAACTCTTCCTTGGACTTGAAGTGCTTGTACAGGCTGGGCTTGGAGATACCCACCGCCCCGGCCACGTCGTCCATGGTCATCAGGTCATAGCCCTTGCTGCCCAGTACTGTCGTGGCCGCGTCCAGGATGGCGTTTTCGCGCAGCTTGAAGGCTTGGTCCTTGAAGCTCAGTTTTCCAAAAATACTCATCGGTAATTTAAGTTACTAATCGGTAGATTTTATTTTATATTGGTAGTAATCTTAGCACCACAGCGAGGCACCAGCATGCAAGAACGCCGGAAAAAGCACTCGCCAACCACATAAAAACAGCATGCCAGCCTGACTGCGGCGGGATTTTCCCGCTGGATGGCAAGGGCGGCTCCGATATCGAAAAGGGTGGACCGGACTTCATGATTCCTAGCCGACAACGTATCGCCGTCATCGGCGCCGGCATTGCCGGGCTGGCCAGCGCCTACCTGCTGGCGCGCCGGCATGATGTGGTGCTGTACGAAGCGGCAGCAACCCTGGGTGGTCACGCCAACACGGTCGAGATCGCCCCGCAGGGGCAGCCCTTTGCGGTCGATACCGGCTTCCTGGTGTTCAACGACTGGACCTATCCCAACCTCATCGCCCTGTTCAAGGAACTCGGTGTCGAGACCTATGCCACCGACATGTCCTTTGGCGTGTCGATGGACGAGGGCCAGTTCGAATGGGCCGGCACCAATCTCGATACCGTCTTTGCGCAGCGCAAGCGCCTGTTGCAGCCGGCCTTCCTGGGCATGCTGCGCGACATCCTGCGCTTCAACCGCGCCGCCCACGCCAACCTGGCGGCCTGCGAGGGACGGCCGCTGAGCCTGCGTCACCTGCTCGACGAGGGCCGCTATGGCGCCATGTTCCGCGATGCCTACCTGGTCCCCATGGCCGCTGCCATCTGGTCCAGTTCGCCGGCCGACATCCTGGACTTCCCGGCGGCGACCTTCCTGCGCTTTTGCATCAATCATGGTCTGCTACAGATCAATGACCGCCCGCGCTGGCGCACCGTGCGCGGCGGTTCGCGCGAGTATGTGCGTCGCATTGCCGCCACGCTGCCCGATGTGCGCCTGGACAGTCGCCTCCTGGGAGTGACCCGCAACGAGCATGGCGTGCTGGTGCGCAGCGGTGGCGATGTTGCGCTGGAAGAGCAGTTCGATGCCGTGGTCTTTGCCACCCATGCGCCGCAGACTCTGGCCCTGCTGCAGGATGCCACCATCGAGGAGCAGCAGGTGCTGGGCGCGGTGCGCTACCAGGCCAATACCGCCTGGCTGCACAGCGACCTGAGCCTGATGCCGCGTCGTCACAAGGTCTGGTCGGCCTGGAACTACCTGGGATCGCGCCACAGCGACGGCAGCCGCGCCGTCTGCGTGAGCTACTGGCTTAATCGCCTGCAGGACCTGCCCTGCCAGACCGATGTGATCCTGACCCTCAATCCGGCCCAGCCGCCGGCAGCGGCCACGGTGATGGGGCGCTTCGACTACGAGCACCCGGTCTTCGACCAGCCCGCCATCGACGCCCAGCGGCGCCTGCCCGGCATCCAGGGCCGCCATCGGGCCTGGTTCGCCGGAGCATGGACAGGCTACGGCTTCCACGAGGACGGCCTCAAGTCGGCCTTGCGGGTGATCCGTGATTTCGGCGTCACGCCGTCCTGGGCTTCGTTATGAAACCGCTGGCCACGCCATCGACGGCATCAACGGCATCAACGCCACCGCCCGCGCAATTGTTGCGCGGGCAGGTGATGCACCAGCGCCTGCGCCCGGTGCTGCATCGTTTCGTCTATCCGGTATTCTGCGTCAGGCTGGACCTGGCGCGCACGGCCGAGGCCGGCAATGCCTGGTTCGGTGTGGACCGGCCGCGCCTGATGAGCGTGCGCACCCGCGACTACGGTGCGCGCGACGGCAGCGACCTGGCCACCTGGGTGCGCGATCGGCTGCGCCAGGTCGGGGCTCCCGCGGACGGGATGATCTGCCTGCAGACCTTTCCCCGGCTGTTCGGCTTCGTCTTCAACCCGATCAGCCTGTTCCTCTGCCATGACCGCAGCGGTGCGCTGCGCGCGGTGCTGGCCGAGGTCAACAATACCTTCGGCCAGACCCAGCATTACCTGTTGCAGGCCAGCGATGGTGGCGCCATCGGTGAGGATGCTCGCCTGAGCTGCCACAAGCTGATGCACGTCTCGCCCTTCTGCGAGGTGCGCGGATTCTATCGCTTCCGCTTGCGCGACCGGGGCAACACCGCCTTCGTCGGCATCGACTACTACGACCATGGCCAGCCTGACGAGGCCGATGGCGAGCTGCAGCCGCTCATGCGCACCTCCATCGGTGGCCATCTGCATCCGCTGACGGCTGCCTCTGCACTGGCTGCGCTGTGCGCCCAGCCGCTGCTCACGCTGGGCGTGGTGGCCCGCATCCATTGGCAAGCCTTGCTCTTGTGGCGCAAGCGTGTGCCCTGGTTCCGCTTGCCCGAGCGCCCCGTGGGCGCCGGCTCATCTTCTGGAAAGGAAACCCTGCCGTGAATCACAGTCCCGCCCTGCAGAGCTCTGCACGCCGTACCGGGCCGCTATCGGCCCGCCTGTTCCTGGCCATGCTGGAACGACTCAACCATGGTCATCTGGAGTTGATCACGCCCCATGGTACCACCTTGACCTTCGGCGACCTGCGCCAGCCGCCCAGCGCGCAATTGCACATCCATGACTGGCGTGCCTGCGGCGCCATCCTGCGCGCCGGCGATATCGGTTTTGGCGAGGCCTATGGTGCCGGCTGGGTCGATACCCCCGACCTGGCCGCGCTGCTGCGGCTGGCGCAGCGCAACCGCCGGGCCCTGGTCGGTGCGGTCGAGGGTGGCCGGCTGGCGTCATGGTGGTATCGCCTGCGCCACCTGCTGCGCGCCAATACGCGCAGTGGCAGCCGTCGCAATATCCATGCGCATTACGACCTGGGTAACGATTTCTACGGCCTGTGGCTGGACGAGACCATGACCTATTCCAGCGCCATCTTCAGCGCCCCCGGCCAGAGCCTGGCCCAGGCCCAGGCTGCCAAGTACCAGCGCATCGTCGACCAGCTCGGGCTGCGCGCCGGCGACCGTGTGCTGGAGATCGGTTGCGGCTGGGGCGGTTTTGCCGAGCATGCGGCCCGCCTGGGTATTGCCGTGCATGGCGTGACGATCTCGCCCTCGCAACTGGCCTTCGGCCAGGAGCGCATGCGGCGCCAGCAACTGGACGGCCTGGCACAACTGGAACTGCGCGACTACCGTGACCTGGACGGCCACTACGACGCCATCGTATCCATCGAGATGTTCGAGGCCGTCGGCGAGCGCTTCTGGCAGACCTATTTCGATACCGTGGCAGCGCGCCTCAAACCGGGTGGGCGAGCCCTGGTGCAGTCGATCACCATCGACGAAGCGGTGTTCGAGCGCTATCGCGACAGTGCTGATTTCATCCGCGAATTCATCTTCCCCGGCGGCATGCTGCCCAGCCACGAGCGCTTCAGCCGGGCAGCCGCCCAGGCCGGACTGGCCACGCGCGACCGCTTCCACTTCGGCTGCGACTACGCCGAGACGCTGCGTCGCTGGAACGAGGCTTTCCAGCTGCGCCGCGAGGCCATCGCCGCGCAAGGTTTCGATGAGCGCTTCCGGCGACTGTGGCAGCTCTATTACGTCTTCTGCGAAGTCGGTTTCGACGAAGGCCAGATCGATGTGGTGCAGTTCCTCTTGCACAAGGAGTGAGCCATGGGTGCCATGTTTTCAAGCCTGCGCAGCGGCCTGCTGCGCTGGTCCGGTGTGCTGTCGCTGGCCTGGCTGCTGGGCGGCTGTGCCGGGCAGCAGGTCAGCGACTACGCCGGCAAGACCCCGGTGTTCGATCCGGCCCGGTTCTTCCAGGGGCGTACCGAGGCCTGGGGCATGTTCCAGAAGCGCGGCGGCGAAGTGGCGCGACGCTTCCACGTGGTCGTCACCGGCTCGGTGGCCGGCGATACGCTCACGCTGGACGAGCGTTTCCGCTATGACGATGGCCAGACCCAGACCCGCGTCTGGACCCTGGTACGCCAGAGCGATGGCAGTTGGCGCGGTCGCGCCGGCGACGTCATCGGCGAGGCACTGGGGCAGACGGCCGGCAATGCCCTGCACTGGAACTACACCTTGCTCTTGCCCGTGGACGACAAGCAGTACGAAGTGCAGATGGATGACTGGATGTACCAGATGGACGAACGCACGCTGGTCAATCGCACCAGCATGCGCAAGTTCGGTGTGGAAGTCGGACAGGTGACCTTGTTCTTCCGCAAGGAGCAGCCATGAATACGCAGACACGACCCGCCCCCAAGAATGTGGTCCAGGAGCACGAACCTGCTCCGCCCGTTCGCCCGGCACCGCTGTTCGGGCCGATGAATCGTCCCCTGCAGGACCTGCGCGGCCTGCGTATCTGGCTGGTCGGCGCCTCCAGCGGCATCGGTGCCGAAATGGCGCGCCATGCGCTGGCCGCCGGTGCGCGGGTGGCCCTGTCGGCGCGTCGGGCCGATGCCCTGGAAGAAGTCGCCGCCGGTCACAAGGAAGCCTTCATCGCCCCGCTGGATGTGCTCTGCCGCGACGCCTGGCGCGACCAGCACGCCCGCATCGTGCAAGCCCTGGGCGGGGTCGATTTGCTGGTCTTCTGCGTAGCGAAATACCGGCCCGAACGCAGCTGGGAAGTGCAGGAAGAAGAAGCCGAGCACACCCTGCGCACCAACCTGGCTAGTGTCTATTCGGCCCTGGGAGCGGCCCTTCCCGAGATGCTCGCGCGCGGCAGCGGCGGCATTGCGCTGGTGGCCAGCGTGGCGGGTTATGTCGGCTTGCCTGGCGCCAGCGTCTACGGGCCGGGCAAGGCGGCGCTGATCAACCTGGCCGAAATCCTCTATAGCGATTTGCGGCCCCGGGGCTTGAATGTCTACCTGGTCAATCCCGGTTTCGTGAAGACCGATCTGACCGACAAGAACGACTTTCCCATGCCGGCCCTGCAGACCCCGCAACAAGCGGCACAGGCCATCTGGCGCGGCATCGTCGAGGGGCGCTTCGAGATCCATTTCCCGCTGCGCTTCACATTCTGGCTCAAGCTGTTGCGGCTGTTGCCGTTCCGCTTGCGCTTCATGCTGTTCCAGCGCTTCCTGCTGAAATGACGGCGGCCAACCTGGACCGTTTGCTGGCGTGGTACGGCACGCTGGACCGTGAAAGCCTGGCGCGCATCGGCGAGTTCTATGCGCAGGACGCGCATTTCAAGGATCCGTTCAACGACGTCACGGGATTGCGCGCCATCGCGGCCATCTTCGAACACATGTTCGAGACCACCGAGGCGCCGCGCTTCGTGATCCTGGAGTCGATGGGGCAGGGCGCCCAGGCCTTCGCCACCTGGCGTTTCGAGTTCGGGCTCAAGGGCCGCCTCTATACGGTGTTGGGGGCGACCCATTTCTGCTTCGATGCAGCCGGCCTGGTGAGCGAGCATCGCGACTACTGGGATGCGGCCGAGGA
>JAFAMT010000433.1 GCA_019233085.1 Herbaspirillum sp. | reverse complement strand
GGTGCGGCGCTGCAGGTCAGCGTGGTGAAGGCAGCGCGGAAATGGTCGGTCTTGTGCACCGTGATCGGCAACGCATCCTGCAGCACCGAGGCCACGCCGCACGTCCCTTCCTCGCTCTCGGACCAGCAGGAGCCGAGATAGAGCCCGGCGCGCTTGAAGTCGTGGCGGCGCTCGCGGTCCACGCGATAGTCGATGGTGGTGCCGGCGGCGTTGGTGAGCATGACGCAATAGTCGGCCTCGCGCACGGTCTGGTGCAGCATCGACAGGCATTGCCCGGAGGCACGCAGGAAATCCTCCTCGCCCTGCTGCACCTCGCGCAGCTCGCCCGAGCTCAGCACGCGCGGCCCGCTCATGTCGCCCGGATCGAGATGATGCTGGTCCAGCGAGCGCTGGTAGGACAAGCTCAGCCGTTGCAGATAGGGGCTGTCGGCGGCAGGCACGCGGCCATCCAGCAGGCGGCGCACGCGATCGAGATGACTGACTTTGGCAACGTAGGGCATGGCGGCTCCTGAAGCTCGCAACAGGCGAGACCAACTCCGGGGGACAGACGACAGGCGATGCAATGGGTGACGTTGTAGCACAGCGCGCGGCGCGGGTTACCCTGCGGCGCAGCATGGGGGGATGATGAGACGCTTGTCTCAAGGCCTATTGGAGAGGCTGGCGCGAGACAAGCCGAGACCCGCAATGACAAAAGCCCAGCGAACGCTGGGCTTTTGCGGATCCCCAGAAGGGGAAATTTACTACGGCGCCTCAAAGGGCAGTGCGGTGATTATTTCAAACGCCCGCCACACCTGTCAATCCTCACCGTGCTGTTCCCGATGGTCTTTCCGCATCTTGTCCCGGACAAGCAACGCACCGCCACCAATAGCCCGCATTACCGCGCACTGAATTTCAGCGACCAGATCCCGCGGTAGATGCTGCTTCGGACCTGCGGCCAGCCTGGCAAGGCGGAATTTGCTAGCTACCTGTACCTGTTCGGCGGTAGCGAATCTGACTGTGCGAGTAAAATGCCCACATGGAGCGATCAGCTCCTCAACGATCTCCACATGCCAGCGCCTGCTCAGGCGATCAGGATCGCGAGTTTTGGAAAGGGGAACTACTATGCATCCACCACCAATCCTGTTATTCAGGACCACGACCAGCCGGTTCTTCACCATTTCTGGCGGCAAGCGCGTCTCCATCGACCGGCTTTGCATCTCGATGCGTCCATCGCTGCGTCGTACATACGCTTTCCCGAAATGACATTGCAGTATCTCCCCCACCACGGGATCGTAGTTCAACATCAGATGTCCTCTTGATGCGTTGGTTGTCCCTCCCATTTGGAGATCGATGCATTCGACGACGATTTGAATGCTCAGTCCTGATCCTGTCGATCTCGACAGACTAAAGTGAAGCGGTTCATTAGCCCATCGGCATATTGTTGAATATCGATGATATTGCTCGATCGCCGTCCCAGAAACACCCAGCCTCCCAATAAAAAACCCGCACCGTCACCGATGCGGGTTCTTCATCGACAGCGCCTCAGGCGCAAGCCATTACAGCGGAATCTGCGGCGGCACATCTTCCGGCTTCACGCCGGAGAGCTTTTGCAGGTTGCCCAGCACGGTCGGCTTGATCTTGCCGGCGGCACGCTCGGCGACGATCCACTTGTTGATGGTCTCGACCCAGGCCTTGTCCTCTTCCTTGGGTACGCCGATGTTGGTGGAGGTGGCCTCCAGCGGCATGGGCACGTACATCTTGCCCAGCGAGGGATTCTTCTTGAGGATGTTCAGCGCCAGCAGCCACACCAGTACCTGCGCATCGACGCGGCCGGTCTGCAGGGCCAGGGTGGCGTCGTCGGCCTTTTCCAGGCGCACGATGGTGGCGTTGGGACAGACGCGGCTGATCATCTGGTCGTGCGAGGAGCCGATGTCCACGGCGATCTTCACCTCGGGCTTGTTGAGGTCGGCCCAGCTCTTGAATTCCTTCTTCGAGACCACGGTGAAGGCGTTGAGGAACAGCGGCTCGGTGAAGCCGATCACTTCGCGCCGTGCCGGGGTCGGGTTCATGCCGAAGAAGAGGTCGATCTTGTGTGTCTGCAGGTCCAGCACCGAGTTGCCCCAGGTGGTCTCGTTGATCTCCAGCTTGACGTTCAGGCTGGCCGCCAGGCTCTTGGCGAAGTCGATCATGAAACCGTTCCACTCACCGCTGGCCAGGTCCTTGTTGTAGTAGGGCGCCGCGCCACGCACCGCGCCGATGCGCAGGGTCTTGGTACGCTGCACGCGCGCCAGGGTCGGTTCGGTCGAGCCGGTCGCAGCGGCGGCCTGGGCAAAGACATTGGGCAAGGCGGACGCGGCGGCGATGCCGGCCACGCTGGTGATGAAACTGCGACGGTTGGTCATTCTTGGTTCTCCCTGATTGGCGGATGGCGCCGCCGGCCCCGGGTGCCGGCGTGCGCAAACTGGATGCCAGCCCGGTATCGCCCGGGCAGCGCCGTCGATTTTAGCCCAGCCATGCAGCGCCCGCGCAGCCAAATACCAGCAGCAGGGACAGCCCGCGCGCAAGCTCTCAACAGACAGGAAAATCCGGGGTCATCTACCCGGTGCGCGCCATTGAACGTAAATGCACAGGCAGGGCCAGCGTCCTTGCACAACTGAAGATTTTTTTACAGCCACGCCATCCGGGTAAAACCGGGTAAGCCCCGCCCATCGCCGCCCGTGGCGGGCGTAGGCTGTCATTGCGGCATTCGTGCCGGAGGGCAACATCGCCGTTCCAGCGCGCCGCATCATGAGCAATACAGGGGGGTCTCATGCGCATACAACACTACCGCCGGCGCGCACGCGCCGGCAGCCTCGTCGCCGCTTGCGTCGGCGCAGCCAGCCTGGCTGGCTGCGCCAATTTCACCGACGTCAAGGCCGAGAACCAGGACATGTTCATGGTCTCGGCCACCGGTGTGAGCTACACCATGTCGATCCCGGCGCTGACCGCCGCGGCCAAGGAAAAGGCCTACGACTTCTGCGGCAAGCAAAAGATGAAAGCCGACCTGCGCCAGCTGGTGCGCGGCTGGCGGCCGATGCAGGTGGAGCTGTACTTCCGCTGCCAGTCCGAAGGCGTGAGCCTGCAGGCCCTGCTCGATTAGGCTCTGGGGCCTGAGGCCCGGGATCTAAGCCGCCGGGAAATCGCGCTCGCGCACGGTCACGCCGTTCGCATCGATATCATCGGCCAGCCTGAGCGCGGCCACACCCAGCGAGGCCACCGCGTCGGCCAGTTCGAACAGGCTCTCCTGGACGTCCTCGTCGATGACCTGCTCGGTCCGCGCCACGATACCTTGCCCCTGACGCAGGACCACCTTCAGCACGGTCTCGCCCTCGTCCTCGCCGGCGGCCAGGATGGCCGTTGCCTGCGCTGCGTCGGCACCGGCCTGGGCCAGGCCCTGCTCCAGTTCCGACAGGCTCTGCAGGGTACGGTATTCGCTGTTGCCGGTGCGCTTGGCACCGTGGAACAGGTCCTGGTAGAGGAAGTGCAACTGGCACTGCGCCGCCTCGCCGGACTGACCCACCAGGCATTGCCGCATCAGCGGCGTGACCTGCTCGCTCCATTGGCGGAAGCGCTCGGCGCGCTGCTCGAAATACGCATCGGCAGCGGCTTCATCGGCGGGAATCGCATAGAAGGCATCGTCCAGCTCCTTGAGCGCAAAGCCCAGCAGGAAGCGTAGTTCCAGCACCTCGTCATCGGCACCGAAAGCACTGGCCGGCCAGCCGCGCATGCTGCGCTCGATGGCCGGCACGCTCATGATCTTCTTGTCGGTCAGCGAGGCGAAGGCGTCGCGGTTCATGGCCTCGACTTCGCCATAGCTGAGGGCATTGATTTCTTCGGGGTGATAGAGATGGTGCACCAGCACCACGCGCGCGCGCTTGCTCTCCAGTCCGGCGTCCTGCAGGCTGGCGCGCAGGGCATCGAAGGCCTCGCCGTCGGCCAGCGCCTGCTCCTCGCGCAGACCGCCGCGCGTGCGCACCAGCAGCGGGATCAGGAAGGCATTGATCTCCAGCTCCTTCTCGCCCCGCCGCAGCACGATGATGTCGGCGCCCTCCTCGGCCACTTCGCGCAACAGCGCATGGCCGCGCCGGTCGTCGTAGTGCAACTGCTCCAGCGCTTCGTAGAGGGTGTCGTCGTCACGCTGGCGCAGGGTATTGCGCACCATGCGTTCCAGCTCCTCCTGGCCGATGCGGCGACCACTGGCGTTGGGAGTTCCGGCCGCCACGGCACTGGCCAGGGCGACCATCTGCTGGACCCGCTGCTCGTCCTCGTCCAAGTCCTGGGAAGGCGCGTGGGCATTGAACTGGCGGCGGCGCGAGGTCTCGGTGGCGACGTGGGTCCTGGGCTTGTCACGCGCCGGTCCCTGGGGCTGGGCGACCGGCTTTGCAGCGGACCTGGCGGTAGCGGATTTCTTCGCAGCAGGTGCCTGCGGTTTGCCCTGTGGGCGCTTGGGTTGGTTCATGGCTTCCTCGCTCAATGCAGCGGTAATGAATCGGTATTGCGACCGGGCAGCGTCGCCAGCAACATGCCAGCCAATGCCACGGCGAAGGCGCTGGCCTGCAGCGCCGAGAGGCTTTCGCCCAAGGCGACCACGCCCACCAGCGCCGCCGACACCGGCAGCATCACGGTGAACACACCCGCGCGGGCGGCCGGCACCACCTTCAGGCCGGTCATCCACAGCCACACCGTCCAGACGCTGGCGGCCAATCCGTAGAACAGCAGCAGCACCCAGATGTCGACCGGCACCACGGCGAAGTCGAAATGCAGGGCGGTATAGAAACCCATGGGCGTCATCAGCAGCAGGCCCCACAGGTTGATGACGGCGCTGATGCGCTTGGGGGTGAGCACGGCGGTGAGCTTCTTGCCGATGACGGCATAGGAGGCCTCGCACAGCACCGCGCAGAACACCAGCACATTGCCCAGCCAGGCATACTGGCCGGCGGCATTGGCCGCAGGGGCTGCACCGTGGGTATCCTTGGCCAGCGACAGCAGACCGATGCCGATCGCCCCGCAGGCCACCGCGCCCCAGACCCGCAGGCTGATCTTTTCCTTCAGGAAGATCCAGCTCATCACCGCCACCACGGCCGGGATGGAAGACATGATCACGCCCGCCGACACGGCATTGGTCATCGACACACCCGTGATCATGCACAGCGTGAAAAGGAAATTGCCCAGGAAGGATTCCAGGAACACCAGCCAGCGCGACTGCGTGCTCAGCGGCTTTTCATCGGCCGGCTTCTTCATCCAGCGCACCATCGCCACCGCACCGATGGCAAAGCGCAGCCAGGCCAGCAGGAACACCGGCAGCATCGCCGCCAGCGGCTTGGTCAGCGCGACATAGGCGCCCACCAGGGACATGCTCAGGATCAGGCAGCCGTAACCCAGGGGGCGGCTGGGGGTATAACTCATGTGTCGTCGGTCTTGTCAGGAGTGGAGGGATCGACGGGTCGCCATGCAATCACGGCCCCGTCGCCAAGCCCGCATTTTAACCGTTCGCTCCCGATGCGCCGTGATGCCTCACCCCTATGTGCATTACGCATGGGAAAAACCGCCGCGGCCCCGATGCCTGCCCGCATCCATGCACGCCACGCATGAGCCAGGACCGTATCAGGGCGCATACTGGAACCCTGCCCGCGCCACTTCATCGCGCCTGAAAGGAAACACCATGTCCCCCACTCCCGCCAGCCCGCGACGCTCCTACGGCATCATCGGCGGCCTCGGTCCGCTGGCCTCGGCCGATGTGTTCTTCAAGCTGATGCAGGCCATGGCCGCGCGCGGCAGCATCGGTGAAGCCGACGTGGTGTTCGAGCAGCATCCCCTGGGCAGCAGTGGCGCCACCAGCGCCGCCACCACCGAGCGCAAGCTCTATGTCTTCGACATGATCCGCGACTTCGAACAGCGCGGTGTCGGCGCGGTGGTGCTGCCCTGTTTCCTCAGCCACACCTTCCTGGACGAACTCAAGGCCAACACCACCCTGCCCATCGTGGACATGATGGAAGCGCTGCGCCACCATCTGGAGCAGGCCTTTCCACAGTCCACCCGCATCGGTGTACTGGCCTCCGACTATACGCGCGCCAGCGGCCTGTTCGAGCGCTACTTCCCGACGCCGCGATTCGAGGTGCTCTATCCGCGCCTGGATGCCGACGGCGATCTGGTCACCGAAGCCGTCTATGGTCCCGGCGGCATCAAGACCGGACAGCTGGACGGCGCGCCACTGATGAAGCTCGACCGCGCCGCCGCCAGCCTGCAGGCGCAGGGCGCACAGGTGATCCTGCCGGGGCTGACCGAGGTGGCACTGGTGGCGCAGGCCTTGGCGCGGCTGTCGACGCTGGCCATTCCCGTCATCGACAGCAACCAGGTCTATGCGCGCTATATCGCCGAGGGCCAGCGCCAGGCCACCAGCAAGCCATTCAAGGTGGGTGTGGTAGGCGGCGTGGGGCCGGCGGCGACCGTGGATTTCATGCAGAAGGTGGTGCGCAATACGCCGGCCGCACGCGACCAGGATCACATCAAGCTGCACGTCGAACAGAATCCGCAGATCCCCGACCGCACCGAGAACCTGCTCGGCCAGGGACAGGATCCGACCATCGCCCTCTACGCCACCTGCAAGAAGCTAGAAGACGGTGGCGCGGACCTCATCGCCATTCCCTGCAATACCGCGCATGCCTATGTGGAACGCATCCAGCCGCGCCTGTCGATTCCCATCGTCAACATGCTGACGGTGACGGTGCAGAGCATCCGCGAGCGCTTCCCGACGCTACGGCAGGTCGGCCTGCTAGCGACCTCCGGTACGCTGGGCAGCGGCGTCTACGAACGCGCCCTGGCCGAACAGGGATTGCAGCAGTTGCGGCCGTCAGCGGCCATGCAGGAGCGCGTGATGCAAGCCATCTATGGCCGCCACGGCGTGAAGGCGGGCTATACCGAAGGGGTATGCCAGGAGGATATCCGCGCCGGCCTCGATGACCTGGTGCGGCAAGGCGCCCAGGTGGTGATCCTGGGCTGTACCGAATTGCCGCTGCTGCTGCCGATGGCAGAACTGGTGCAAGAGGATGGCCAGCGCATCACGCTGGTGGATCCGACCGATACGCTGGCGCGACGTTGCGTGGAGCTGGCGGGTGAGCGGCGTACAGCCTGAGCGCGACGTCAGATAGGGCTTGAATAACGGGCGGTCCCTCAAGCTTTTCCAGCTACTGACGGGCAATGGTGAAAATTGGCTGGCGCCATAAACATCAGAACAGGAACCTTCTCACCAATGTCACGATAAATGCCAACATTGCGACGACTACGATTAGCAGATCGTGGGCGACACAGGCGGCGCCCATCTCTCCATTTTTGAGATCACGAAAGAGTCTTTTGAAGAATTCCATTACTCATCCAAGGCTGCAGAGCAGAAAAGGTATGCGCAGAGGAATGCTTGAAGAGCTTTCCGATAGGGTTGGAGTTCACGCATGTCGCAGCTGCGCATCATAAGATGGAGCGCAGCATACAAGCGACATTTTGACAACAATTCGGCGCCAAAAGATTAATTGGAATTTCTCAATTTTTTGAGAAGTTCAAGACGTCAAATCGCTAAAGAGAATTCGAACAAAATCAAATGACGCTCCAAGTAACTTCTTACCAAGCCGCCAGAATGCCCCCCTTGAATTCAGTCTCGATGTAACGCTTCACTTCATCGGACTGGTAAGCCTTGACCAGCTTGGACAACCACGGCTGATCCTTGTCCTTCTCGCGCACGGCGATCAGGCAGGCATAGGGACTGTCGCCGCTCTCCACCACCAGGCTGTCGCGCGCCGGGTTCAGGCCGGCCTTGGCGGCGTAGTCGGCATTGACCGCCGACGCATCCAGATCATCGAGCGTGCGTGGCAATTGGGCGGCATCGATCTCGACGAATTTCCACTTGCGCGGATTGTCGGTGATGTCGATGGGTGTGGCATTGGTGCCGGTGAGCGGGTCGATGCCGGCCCGCAGCTTAAGCACGCCCTGCTTCTGCAACAGCAGCAGTACCCGGCTTTCATTGGCGGGGTCATTGGGGATGCCGATCTTGGCGCCCACTGGAATGTCATCGAGCTTGCGGTACTTCTTCGAATAGACGGCCATCGGGCCGATCATGGTCTTGCCCTCGGCATAGAGCTTGTAGCCGCGCGCCTTGATCTGCGCATTCAGGAAGGGGCGGTGCTGGTAGCTGTTGGCGTCGAGCTCGCCGGCGTCCAGTGCGGCATTGGGCTGGATGTAGTCGTTGAACTCGATGATCTTGATCTTGTAGCCGGGATTGTCACGCTCGAAGACACGCCGTGCCTGCTCGAAGATCTGTGCGTGCGGGCCGCTGGTGACACCCACCCGCAATACCTTGTCCTCGGCCGCCGCCGACGACGCCATCATCCATCCCGCCATGGCGACCATGGCCCATGCCAACACGGTTTTTGCTAGGTAGTTCATCTGCTTCCCCGACTGAAAAAAGACCCACTGTAGGTGCGCCGGATGGGTCGGGGAAGGAATCTTTTCGGGCTTGCTTATGTGGCGCGCGCATGTGAGCGCGCACCTCCCCAATCAGGCATGCTCGGCACTGGCCGCGACGCGGAAACCCGCGCCCACGTGCTCTTTCGGCAGGGTCGCTCCACGCTGGAACAACTTCTCGCGCAGCGTGCCGTTGGCATAGTCACGCTTGTAGGAGCCGCGCTCCTGCAACACCGGGATCACCAGGTCGACGAAGTCCTCGAAGCTCTCCGGCGTGACCGTGCGGGTGAGGTTGAAACCATCGATGCCAGTCTCCGCCACCCACGCCTCCAGTTCATCGGCGATGCGCTCGGGCGAGCCGACGATGCTGGCGTAGCGCCCGCCCAGTTCGAGCTGCTGGAGCAGCTTGCGCTTGGTCCAGTTCAGCTCGGGCTGGGTCACGGTCTTGGCCAGGGATTCGATGGCGTTGGTCTTGGCGGCGCGGATCGGTTCGTCCAGGTCGAAGCGCGAGAAGTCGATGCCGGTGCCGGCCGAGAAGTGGGCCAGCCCGGCCTCGGGACTGGCATAGCTGGCGTATTCGCGGAAACGTTCCTGCGCCAGCTGATCGGTGCGGCCCGTGACCACGGTCAAGCCCATGAAGATCTTGATCGCATCCGGATCGCGCCCCTCACGCACGGCGCCGTCGCGGATACCCTGCACCAGCTTGCGCGTGGCCTCCCGGCTCTGGCTGGAGATGAAGACGCACTCCGCATGGCGTGCACCGAAGGCCTGGCCGCGTCCCGAAGAGCCGGCCTGGTACAGCACCGGCGTGCGCTGGCGCGAGGGCTCGCTCAGGTGGATGCCTTCGACGTGGTAGTAGTCGCCGTGATGATGGATCTTGTGGACCTTGGCCGGGTCGGCATAGATGCGGCGGGCACGATCGCGCAGCACGGCGCCGTCTTCCCAGCTGCCTTCCCAGAGCTTGTAGACCACTTCCATGAATTCGTCGGCGCGGTCGTAGCGCTGGTCGTGCTCCAGCTGTTCGTGCAGGCCCATGGCGCGGGCGGCGCTATCGAGGTAGCCGGTGACGATGTTCCAGCCCACCCGCCCACGGGTGAGATGGTCCAGCGTGGACATGCGACGGGCGAACAGGAAGGGCGCCTCGTAACTCAGGTTGGCGGTGACGCCGAAGCCCAGGTGCTCGGTCACGGCCGCCATGGCCGAGATCAGCAGCAGCGGATCGTTGACGGGCAACTGTATCGTCTCGCGCAGCGTGAGGTCGGTATTGCCCTGGTAGACGTCATAGACGCCGACGATATCGGCCAGGAACAGGCCATCGAACTTGCCGCGTTCCAGCAGGCGCGCCAGCTGCGTCCAGTAGGCGATATCGGTGTAGTCCTGCGAGCGGTCGCGCGGATGCGTCCACAGGCCGTGGTTGATGTGGCTGACGCAATTCATGTTGAATGCGTTGAGGCGGATTTCCTTCTTGGCCATGATGATTTCCCGGATGCGTCAGAGCGCGCCGTGGCGCGGCGGCTTCTTGCCATTGAGTACGTAGTTGCCGATGGCGTGGTACTTCCAGCGGACCGGGTCGTGCAAGGTGTGGGTGCGGGCATTGCGCCAGTGGCGATCGAGGTTGTGCTCGGCCAGCGTGGATTGCGAACCGGCCAGTTCGAAGAGCTTGCTGCCGGCCGCCAGCGACACGTCATTGCTCAGCACGCGCGCCTCGGCTACCGCGATGGAGGCCTGGGCTACGCTGTCCTCGGTGGGGTCGGCCGCAGCCGCATCGACCTTGCGGCCGGCGCGCTGCAGCAGCGCTTCGGCGGCGTGCAGCTGGATCGTGAGGTCGCCCACTTCGCGGATGGTCAGCGGATCCTCGGCAGCGCGTTCGACACCACTGTCGATCCACGGGCGCGAACGGGTGCGCACGAATTCCAGCAGGTCGCGATAAGCGCCCCGGGCGATGCCCAGGTCGATGGCTGCGTGCTGGATCTGTGCCATCGGCCCGATCTGGGTCGGGCGCGAGAAGGCCGAGGCAAACCCGATCACGGCATCGGCCGGGACGTGGACATTCTCGAACACCGCACTGCCGCTGCCGGTGGTGCGCTGACCAAAGCCGGACCAGTCGTCGATGATGGTCAGCCCGGGCGCATGGCGCGGCACGATGGCCAGTTGCTGCACACCCAGTTCGTCGATCACCGAGGTAGGCACCCAGTCGGCGTACAGCGCACCGGTGGCGTAGAACTTGCGGCCATTGATGCGGTAGCCGGGGCCGTCGGTGTTGCGGGTCAGGCGGGTCTTGCGCTCATGCGAGGTCTTGGTGCCCAGCTCGGCCAGGGCATTGCCGAAGCGGTCACCCTGTAGTACCCGCTCGAAGAAGAAGCGCTTTTGCGATTCGTTGCCGTTGACGCGGATCAATTCCACCGCATAGAAATGGTTTTGCGGAATCTGTCCGATGGAACCATCGGCGGCCGAGATGATGGCGATCACCTCGGCCAGCGTGCCGTAGGAAACCCCGGCGCCGCCATATTCGCGCGGCACCGTGATGCCCCACAGCCCCGAGCGGACATAGCGCTCCAGCTCGTCCCAGGGCAGCTTGCGCTCGCGGTCGCGCAGGGCCGCTTCGCGGGCGAAGTCCTCGGCAAGGCGGTGCGCGGCGGCCAGGGCCTGGGCGTCGTCGCGGATGCGGGTGACGCTGCGCGGCGGCGTGGCAGAAGGCGGGGGGAGCGAGTCGAGCGTGGCGCTGGCGAGCTCGGCGGTAGCGGTCTGGGTCATGGCGATTCCCTAACGAGAATGAGGGGGATGAGGGCAAGGCACGCGGGCATCAGCTCCACGAATGACGTGGCGGCGGCGTGCCGTTCAGCGCGTAGTTGCCGACGGCGAAATACTTCCAGCGCACCGGGTCGTGCAGCGTGTGCACGCGGGCATTGCGCCAGTGGCGGTCGAGGTTGTGGGCCGCCAGCGTGGCGGCCGAACCGGATAGTTCGAACAGTTTTTCGGAGGCCAGCAGCGACAGCTCGGTGGAGAGCACCTTGGCTTCGGCCACTGCGACCGAGGCCTGGGCCATCTGCGCGAAATCAGGCTGCGCGGGCAAGTCGTCCAGCACCTGTGCCGCACGTTCCAGCAGCGCCTCTGCGGCATGCAGGCGCACGGTGAGATGACCGATGTCGCGCAGGATGTAGGGGTCATCGGCAGCACGCTCAAGGCCGCTGTCGATGTAGGGACGCGAACGGGTGGTGACGAAGGCGATCGTATCCCGCACGGCCGCCTCGGCGATGCCCACGTCGATGGCGGCCTGGATCAGTTGCGAGACCGGGCCGATATTGTTGGGACGCTGGAACAGGTCCTTGACCACCAGCACCTGGGCAGCCGGCACCGACACGTTGTCGAACACCACGGTACCGCTGGCGGTGGTGCGCTGGCCAAAGCTGGACCAGTCGTCGATGACGCGCAAGCCCTCGGCATCGTGACGGTTGTAGACGAACAGCGGCACGCCCTCGTCATCGACGGCGCGGCTGGGAATCCAGTGCGCGTAGAGTGCACCGGTGGAATAGAAGCGCGTGCCGTTGAGACGATAGCTGCCGTCACCGGCGGCCAGGTCGAGGGTGGCGCGGGTGCGCACGTCGAGCACGTTCTTGCCGTTACGTTCCGGCCCGGCATTGCCGAAGCGCGCGCCTTCGAGTGCCTCGGCGAAGAAGAAGCGCTTCTGCTCCTCGCTGGCGGCATTGGCGATGACGTTGAGGTTGCCGAAGTGGTTTTGCGGAATCTGTCCGATGGAAGGATCGGCCGCCGAGATGATGCGAAAGACCTCCGCCACCGTCACCCAGGAGGCGCCGATACCGCCGTATTCACGTGGCACCGAGATGGCCCACAGGCCGCTCTGGGAGAAACGCTCAATCTCGGTGAAGGGCAGCACGCGCTCGCGGTCGCGCTCGGCGGCACCGGCGGCGAATTCCTGGGCCAGCTTGCGCGCCACCTTGATGGCCTCCTGCTCGCTGGCAATATGCTGGGCAGGACGCAGGCTGGGGCGGCGCTGGGCGCGGGGGAACTGCGGGGGCATGGAACCACTCCTTGCAATAACGGCGGCGACGCCGACGGGCGCGCGCATGGGGAGGATCATTAGAGCAAAGCAGGCCGCGAACCCGAACTAAGCATTGCGCAATTGCTTATGCGTTGCCCGCATGAAAGCCTGGGGATACGCGGTTTCCGGGGGATAAGAGGGGCAAAATGCGCTAGAATGCGCCGACGTTTGTCATTACGTCATTACCCAGAAACACCGCCATGCTTACCCTCACCGAACTTGAAGATGCCATCAACTACTGGCGCCACCAGCGCCCGGCCAGCGGAGAGGAGTGCGCACTATCCCCCGAAGTCAATGTCCTGGCCGGCCTGTATGCCCTGATGATCTTCTACCGCCGCCACGATGTGGCGCTGGAACAGATCGAACCGCAAGCCCGCCAGTTGATCGAGTCCTGGCGCACCAGCCGGGCCTGATTAGCGGCCGTGTGCGCCCTGCCATCGTCACTTTCCTGTAAGCGCGTTATCCTAGACTCCTTCTGAACGTTCCCGTCGTTCCCGGATCTGTCCCGGAACACCCTGAAAGGAAGAGCGATGCGCAAGGAGACAGAACAAACCCCACCCTCCGGCCGCAAGACGGCTGGGGCCGAACCGGCCAAGACCGCCACCAAGCCCCCCGCCAACACCCGACGACCGCGCGTGGCGCTGGTGCTGCAGGGCGGTGGCGCGCTGGGAGCCTACCAGGCCGGGGTCTACCAGGCACTGCACGAGCACGAGCTCACGCCCGACTGGGTCATCGGCACCTCCATCGGCGCCATCAATGCCGCCCTGATCGCCGGCAACCCGCGTGAAACCCGCATCGCCCGTCTGCGCGAATTCTGGGATACCGTCGCCCATCCCGACCTGTTCGACCTGCGCCAGGTACCCGACACCCTGCGTCCGCTGGCCACCCGTGTGACCACGCTGGATACCTTCCTGCGTGGCGCGCCCGGATTCTTCCGGCCGCGCACCTTCAATGCCTTCGCCGCCGGCCTGCCGGTACCGCCCGAGGAAGCCAGCTTCTACAGCACGGAAGAACTGAAGGAGACGCTCGCGCGCCTGGTCGATTTCGACTATCTCAACGGCGCCTCGGGCATGCGCATGACGGTCTCGGCAGTCAAGGTCACCTGTGGCACGCTGGTCAACTTCGACTCCCAGGCCCGCCCCATCGGTCCCGAGCACATCATGGCCAGCGGCGCCCTGCCGCCCGGCTTTGCGCCGGTGCGCGTGGATGGCGAGCTGTACTGGGATGGCGGGCTGTACTCCAATACCCCGCTGGAAACCGTGCTCAACGACGAACCGCGTACCAATCTGCTGTGCATGATGGTGGACCTGTGGCACGCCGACGGCCCCGAACCGCGCACCCTGGAAGAGGTACAGACGCGCGAGAAGGATGTCACCTTCGCCTCGCGCTCGCAGCGCCATATCGACGCCTACCTCCAGCAATACCGCCTGCGCCGCGCCGCCCACGCGCTCTACAAGCGCCTGCCGCGCGAGCTGCTGACCCAGGAAGACCGCCAGATGATGGCCGAGCTGGGGGCTGACACCACCATCCACATCGTGCGCCTGGCCTATGCGGGGCGCGACTGGAACATGGCCTCCAAGGACGTCAACTTCGCCCGTGGCTCGGTGCAGTGGCGCTGGGAACAGGGGTACCAGGATGGCTTGCGCGGCATCGCGCTGAGCCAAGGCTGTCCCTTCTCCGAAAGCGATACCGGCATCGTCGTCCATGACCTGCCCAGCGGCGAGACCCATGTGGCCCCGTCCAGGCCGGCCAGGGTGACAAAAGCGACCGAACGTTCGTCTTGATCGGCCGCAAAGCCTTGCTGGGTGCGCCGTCGCATAATTTCCACGGTGCCGAAATAAATTTGTGCAGCGCACAAATAACACTTGATTTCACCAAAGAAGTGCATAAAATAGGAATTGTTGCGGCGCACAAATCATGATTGTTGCTTGATTCTGGTCGAAAGCCGCTCTCGAAAGCCGATTATCCGGCTGCTCATTTGTCATATCACCAAGGAGATGAAGATGTTTTCGTATCAAGATCAGTTTTCCGCCGCTACCAAAGCCAACCTGCAAGCCCAGCTCGACCTGATCAACAGCCTCACCGCCAAGGCCTTCGAAGGCGTTGAAAAGATCGTCGACCTGAACCTGTCGGCCACCAAGGCCACCCTGGAAGAAGCCACCGCCGCCGCCAAGCAACTGGCCGCCGCCAAGGATCCGCAAGAACTGCTGGCCCTGGCTGCCGCTCAAGCCCAACCGGGCGCCGAGAAGGCTACCGCCTACGGTCGTCACCTGGCCGGCATCGTCTCGGCCACCCAGGCTGAATTCACCAAGGCTGCCGAAGCCCAGGTCGCTGAAACCAGCCGCAAGCTGTCGGCCCTGATCGACGAGATCAGCAAGAACGCGCCCCCGGGTTCGGAACAGGCTGTCTCGATCCTGAAGGCCACCCTGACCAACGCCAACGCTGCCTACGAGCAACTGTCCAAGACCAGCAAGCAGGCCGTGGAAACCCTGGAAGCCAACCTGAGCAGCGCCACCAAGCAATTCACCGCTGCCGCTGAAAAGACCGTGGCTGCCACCCGCACCAAGAAGTAATCGGCAGGCGATCAGCAAGATCGGCAACACCAGCAAGGCAAACACAAAAGGCCGCTCCGGGAAACCGGAGCGGCCTTTTGCTTTGGGTCGCCTGGATCAGGCCTGCGCGGCGATATCCAGTGCCAGCGCCTCAGCCACGCGGATGCCGTCGATGGCGGCCGACATGATGCCACCGGCATAGCCCGCTCCTTCACCGGCCGGATAGAGGCCGCGGGTGTTCAGGCTTTGCAGGCTGTGGTCATCACGCTTGATGCGGATGGGCGAGGAGGTGCGGGTCTCGATACCGGTCAGCACGGCATCATGCATGGCGTAGCCGCGGATCTGCTTGTCGAAGGCCGGCAGGGCTTCGCGGATGGCATCGATGGCGTACTTGGGCAACGACGGGTTGAGGTCGCCCAGCTTCACGCCGGGCTTGTAGGACGGCTCCACGCTGCCCAGCGCGGTCGAGGGACGGTTGGCGATGAAGTCGCCCACCAGTTGCCCCGGTGCATCGTAGTTGCCACCGCCCAGTTCATAGGCGCGGCTTTCCCACTCTCGCTGGAAGGCGATGCCGGCCAGCGGATGGCCGGGATAGTCGGCCGGCGAGATACCCACGACGATGCCGCTGTTGGCATTGCGCTCGTTGCGTGAATACTGGCTCATGCCATTGGTGACCACCCGGCCCGGCTCGGACGTGGCCGCCACCACAGTGCCACCCGGGCACATGCAGAAGCTGTAGACCGAGCGACCGTTGGAGGCATGGTGCACCAGCTTGTAGTCGGCCGCGCCCAGGATGGGATGACCCGCACTGGGGCCGAAGCGGCACTTGTCGATGAGCGACTGCGGGTGCTCGGCGCGAAAACCGATCGAGAACGGCTTGGCCTCGATGTAGACACCCCGCTCGTACAGCATCTCGAAGGTATCGCGGGCGCTGTGGCCGATGGCCAGCACCACGTGGTCGGCTTCGATCTGCTCGCCCGAGGCCAGGGTCAGGCCGCGGATCTGGCCGTCTTCGATCAGCACATCCTCGACGCGCTGCTCGAAGCGGAAT
>JAFAMT010000364.1 GCA_019233085.1 Herbaspirillum sp. | reverse complement strand
GGAGCCGACCACCTACAACGTGGGCGACATCATCAAGATCGACATCTCCGAATCGATCAGCAGCAGCAACAAGGCCACCACCAACAACAGCCGCGCCACCACCCTGGCACAACAGGGACCGGGCTCGGGCGCACCGCTGGGCGGCCTGTTCACGCAGCTCTACGATGCCAACTATTCGGCCTCGGGCAGCAATACCTTCAAGGGCTCGGGTGACAGCAGCAACACCAACACCATGACCAGTACCCTGATGGTCTCCATCACCGAAGTGCTGCCCAACCGCAACCTGGTGGTGGCCGGTGAAAAGCGTATCGGCGTCAACGGCAACATCAACACCCTGCGCTTCTCGGGCGTGGTACGCACCCGCGATATCCGCAGCGGCATCGTGGCCTCCTCCAATGTGGCCGACGCCCGGCTGGAACAGGTCGGTGGCGGCTCCATCGCCGACGCCAGCACCGACAGCAACTTCTTCCGCCGCCTGCTGACGATCTGGTAAGGGAGGATGTGTTGGCAGGCCAGCTACCGGCCTGCCAACTACCAGCCAACTACCAGCCAGCACACGCGGCGCAGGGAAGACAAAAAAAACGGCAAGCATCACGCTTGCCGTTTGTTCTTGCGCTCTTGCCGGTAGCGCGCTGCCGGCGCTTCAGAATCCGTTGCCGCCGCCGCGCAGGTTGTCCGGCGAATTGTCAGCCACGACCGGGTTGCCAGGGAAGAGTGCATCGATCAGCGGCGCCAGCTTGTCGCCCGGCGAGGCCCACTTGTCCTGGCCGAAGGAGCCCAGGCGATATTGCGCAGTACCCAGCACCCGGCCATCGCGGCGCAGGGTCAGCGCGGCATAGGTCAGGTAGGGCGTATAGGCGTCCGAGAAGACCTTGGTATCCCATTTGACATAGCCGACATAGGTCAGCGTCACCGGGCACGCCAGCGCCTGGGTGCCGGCGTCATAGACGCGGCTTTGCACGCCGTGCTTCTGCAGCTCACCCTGCAGGCCGGGGACGAAGTCGCTCAACGCGACCGACCCGTTCCACTCGATGCAGACATCGCGGATGGCATCCTTGTTGTAGACGATGGGATTCTGGGTGGTATTGGGCGAGAAGGATTTCACGCCGGAGGCTGCGGTACCGACCAGGCTGACCGCATCGACCAGGGTATTGCTGGATGTGACGATGCAACCCGAAAGCGACGTAGCCAGCAAGGTGGCGGTGATGATGGTGCGCATGATGCTCTCCCCCCGAGACAGAACCCGTCTTGTCGAGACACGGGTTACAGGCTGCCCATCATATCCGCGCCGCTGCGGCCGCAAGCGGCGTTTTACCCTGATTTACGCTACACGCCGGGGCGCTTTACACCGCGTCAAGTCGCGATAAGCAGGCAGGTACGCGCAGTGCTGGCACAATAGCGGCATCCGTTTTTACCAGGAGACCCTGATATGCCGCGCCTGATCCCCTCTACCCTCCTCGCCACCCTCGCCGCCCTGGCACTGGGCGGCGCCCTGCATGCCGCCCACGCCGACACGCTCAAGTCCGAAGCCGAGGTCCGCACCCTGGCCGACAAGGTCATGGCCCAGGCGGGTGCCGGCCACACCGACGACGCCTATGGCCTGCTCTCGCCCTATGCCCTGGTCGATATCCGTGCCATGGAAAACGCGCGCACCCATGCCCGCAGTTCACGCATGGCCATCGAGGCGCTGGTGGGCAATTCGGTCGGCTATGAATTCATCCGTTCCGAGAAAGTGGGCGAGTCGCTCATCAAGCTGACCTATATCGAGAAGACCGAGCGCCAGGCTATTCCCTGGCAGTTCATCTTCTACAAGGCACCCACCGGCTGGGCGGTGAGCACCTTCAGCAATGGTGCCGACGTCGATAGCCTGTTCGACCACTGAACCCTGTCAGATCACCCGCTGCGGCTCCAAGTCCGCGCTCTCGATCTCGCTGGTCATGCCGCTGATCTTGTCGGCGATGATGCGCGAGGAACCGCAGGCCGTGGTCCAGCCATTGGAACCATGGCCGGCGTTGAGCCACAGGTTGCCGTAGCGGGTGGCGCCGATCAGCGGTGCGCCATCCGGTGTCATCGGGCGCAGGCCGGCCCAGTATTCCACCCGGGCCAGGTCGGCACCCTGTGGATAGAGATTCTTCAGTGACTTCAATGCCGTGGCGCAATCGCGCGGCGCCACGCGGGTGTCCCAGCTGCCGATCTCGGCGGTACCGGCCGCGCGGATGTGCTGGCCCATGCGGGTGATGGCGACCTTGTAGTACTCGTCCATCACGCCGCTGCGTGGCGCCCCGGCAGGATCGGCCACCGGCACCGTGATCGCGTAACCCTTGACCGGATAGATGGGCAGATCCAGGCCCAGCGGCTTCAACATCGGCACCGAGGCACTGGCGCAGGCCACCACGTAGGCATCGGCGCGCAAGGTGGCGTCCCGCGTGCGCAAGCCGCTGACCTGGCCGCCGGCCACCTCGATGGCCTGGACCTCGGTGGACAAGTGGAACTCCACCCCCTGCGCCTGCAGCCACCCCGCCAGCGCGCGGGCAAACAGGGGGCAATTGCCGGTCTCGTCCATGGGCAGCAGCAGGCCGCCCTTCAATTCATGGCGCGCCGCATGCAGGCCCGGATCGAAAGCCACACAACCCGCCGCATCCAGCAGCTCGAAGGGAACACCGGCCTCGGCCAGCACCCGGGTCGAGAGTCCGGCATTGTCCACGCCTTCCTGCGTGCGGAACAATTGCAGGTTGCCGCCGGTGGTCTCTTCATAGCGGATGGCCAGACGCTCGCGGATTTGCTTGAGCTGGCCATGGCTGTAGCGCGCCAGGCGTCCCATGCGGGCCTTGTTGACAGCGTAGCGCTCGGGCGTGCATTGCGCCAGGAAGGTCTTGAGCCACTTCCACTGGTGCGCATCCAGGCGCGGCGTGAAACGCAATGCGGCCTCGATGCCCAGCCAGCTCTGCAGCGACCACTTCAGCGACTTGGCCGGCATGCCCGGCGCCGCCCAGGGCGTGGCGTAGGAGGGACAGACATGGCCGGCGTTACCCACGCTGGTCTCGG
>JAFAMT010000352.1 GCA_019233085.1 Herbaspirillum sp. | reverse complement strand
TTGGGCGTGGTCAGCAGCTTGCTGCCCAGGAAGATGGAATTGGCCCCGGCCGCAAAGCACAGCGCCTGGGTCGATTCGCTCATGCTCTCGCGCCCGGCCGAGAGACGGATCACCGCGTGCGGCAGGGCGATGCGGGCCACCGCGACGGTACGCACGAACTCGAACTCGTCCAGCGGCGCAACGTCCTGCAGGGGCGTGCCGGCAATGGGCACCAGATGGTTGATCGGCACCGACTGCGGCGGCACCGGCAGGCTGGCCAGTTGGGCGATCAGGCCGGCGCGCTGGCGGCGGCTCTCGCCCATGCCGATGATGCCGCCGCAGCAGACATTCAGGCCGGCCTCCTGCACCCGTTGCAGGGTGTCGAGGCGATCCTGGTAGCTGCGGGTGGAGATCACCTGGTCGTAGAAATCTGGGGCGGTATCGAGGTTGTGGTTGTAGTAGTCCAGGCCGGCTTGCTTGAGGGCATCGGCCTGGGCTTGCTCCAGCATGCCCAGGGTCATGCAGGTCTCCAGGCCCATGGCGCGCACCTCGCGGACCATGTCGGTGAGGGCCGCCATGTCGCGCTCCTTGGGGTTGCGCCAGGCTGCGCCCATGCAGAAGCGGGTTGCGCCCTGTTCACGGGCGGCGCGGGCGGCGGCCACCACCTCGTCAACGGCCATCAGCTTGCCGGCCGGCACACCCGTGTCCTTGTGATGCGCCGACTGCGAGCAATAGCCGCAATCCTCGGCACAGCCACCGGTCTTGATCGACAGCAGGCTGGATAGCTGCACCTCGTTGGCCGGGTGATGGGCGCGATGCACGCCCTGGGCCTGGTACAGCAAGTCGAGGAAGGGCAGCTCGAAGAGCGCTTCGGTGGCGCTGAGGGTGTGGGGATCGGTGGCGTCGGCGCGCTGCGGGGGCGGCACGAAGCGCAGCGGAGCGCAGGCCTGGCCTTGGGCCGGGGAATCGCAATGACTCATAGATAAAATCCGGGGCAGGGGTTAAAAAGCTTAGAATTGCGTTTTGGCGGATTCTATCTTCGGTCAATTTCTTTTAACAATTTCTTTTTTTATAGATTATCTATAAATGAGCAGCCTGAAAAACGAGCATCCCAGCACCGTCGAACGCATCGCCGAGGTCTTGCGCACACGCATCATCCGGGGCGAAATCCCGGGCGGGGCGGCGCTGCGGCAGGATCATGTGGCCCAGGAGTTCGCGTCCAGCCATGTGCCGGTACGGGAAGCATTTCGCCAGCTGGAAGCCCAGGGATTGGTCCTCACCTTGCCCCGTCGCGGGGTGCGGGTAACCACCGTCGACCGCGCGGCGGTCAAGGAAAATGCCGAAATGCGCGGCTCGCTGGAAATCCTCGCCCTGCGCCATGGCGCCCGCAAGTTCAGCGCCGAGCACATCGCCCGCCTGGAGCAGGCCCAGGAGGCCTGCGCCCAGGCCGGATCGCTGGTGGAGTGGGATGCCGCCAACAACCTGTTCCACGACATCCTCTCCAGCGAATGCGGCATGCCGCGCCTGCTGGCGGTGTTGAAGCAGCTGCAGCTGACCAACTCGCGCTATCTGTTCTCGACCGGTTTCAAGCGCGGCTGGCAGCCGCGTTCTGACCACGATCACATGCTCATCATCAGCGCCCTGAAGGAGAAGAAGACCGATCGCGCCGTGCAATTGCTGAGCATGCACATCGGCACGATGGAGCGGGTGGGCTTTGTGGCCGCCTGAGCCGCTCAGGCCGCCGGCAGCAGACGCTGTTGCTGGGCAAACAGCGAGGGCGGCCAGCCCACGTGGCGGCTGAAGGCCACGCTGAAGGTGCTGGCCGAGCTGTAGCCGACCTGCTGGGCTACCTCCACCAGGCTGGCCTGTTCACGCAGCAGCAGGCGCTTGGCCAGCGCCATGCGCCAGGACAGCAGGTACCGCATCGGCGCCACGCCGACCTCGCGACGGAAACGTTCGAAGAAGGAGGAGCGCGACAGCGCGGCCTCGCGGGCCAGTCGCGCCATGTTCCAGGGCGCGGCAGGCTGGGCATGCAGGGAGCGCAAGGCCATTGCCAGGCGGGCGTCGGCCAGGCCGCGCAAGAGGCCGGGGGCGGCATGCGCGGCGGTATCGGTCGCTGCATCCGGGTCCTGGCTGGAGCGCAGGGCCTCGATCAGCAACACCTCCAGCAGGCGCGACAAGACCATCTCGCGCGCCGGCCGCTGGGCAAGCGATTCATCCCCGACCAGTTGCACCAGTGTCGCCAGGCGCGGATGGGCGCGCACCATGAGCAGGTCAGGCAGCAGCGAGAGCAGCAGCGCCGAGTCGGGCGAATCGAAGACGCAATGTCCCACCACCAGCCGCACTTCGGGCGGGCCGTCGGCATCGCCCAGGCGGTATTGGCCGTCGGGCAGGCGCGGCGGTGGACGGTCTTCGTCCAGGTCCGGGCCGTCGTAGGGCTGGAGGCTGGACAGGGCAAAACCCTGCAAGGCCGGTGCCAGCACGAAATCACCGGCTTCCAGGCTGATCTGCCTGCCATCATCATGCAAGATCCGGCAACTGCCTTCCAATACAGCGCAATAGAACGCCAGTTCGGGGCGGCTGCGGCGCACCCGCCAGCCACCGGCACCCTGTACGTACTTGGTGTAGCGGGCAGCCGGCTGGAGCAGGGTGACGACGTCGGTCAGGGGATCGTTGATGTCGGACATGACTGGACGATTGCAAATGAAATGCGGACGTTCGATTGTAGCAAGTCCGGCTTGCCGCGCCTATTCTTCGCCTTGTTCCCTCACCACTGCAAGGAGTTGCACATGAAAACCGTCTTCATCACTGGCTGTTCGTCCGGCTTCGGCCTGGAAATCGCTGCTTACTTCCTTCAACGCGACTGGCAGGTCGCGGCCACCATGCGCACCCCGCGCACCGACCTGCTGCCGGCCTCGCCCCACCTGCGCGTGTTGCCCCTGGATGTGACCGACGCCGACAGCATTGCGCAGGCGGTGGCGGCAGCCGGCCCCATCGATGTGTTGGTCAACAATGCCGGCATCGGCGCACTGGGCGCGGTCGAAGGCATGGAGATGGCGCAGGTGCGCGAGATCTTCGAGACCAATACCTTCGGCAGCATCGCCCTGATCCAGGCGGTCTTGCCGCAGATGCGCCAGCGCCGCGCCGGGGTGGTGATCAATGTGACCTCCTCGGTGACCTTGCGCTCGCTGCCGCTGCTGTCGGTCTACACAGCCAGCAAGGCGGCGGTGAATGCCTTTACCGAATCGCTGGCGCTGGAACTGGCGGCCTTCGATGTCCGGGCCCGGCTGGTGCTGCCGGGACGCGCACCGGGGACACGCTTTGCCGAGAACGCCCGCCCGCGCATGGCCAGCACCATCCCCGAGCCCTATGCGCCGCTGGCGGCGGCGGTGTTCGAGAACTTCCAGGATGTGTCGCAGATTACCCATGCAGAAGACGTGGCCGAGGCCGTCTGGCAGGCTGCCACCGACCCGGCCGCGCCCATGCGCATCCCGGCCGGGGAAGATGCCCGGGCCTGGGCGGCCGGGGCTTGATGACCGCTGCTCAGCCCCCTGTTCAGGCTTCCGTGACGAGCCGGTGCAGCATCTCGGCCGTCTCGGTCGGGTGCGAGAGGAAGGGCGAATGCCCGCTCTCCAGTTCCTTGATGCGAACGCAACCCGAGCGCGCCGCCATCACACGCTGCAGCACCGGATCGATGGCACGGTCGCGGGTACAGACGATGTAGCTCTTGGAGAGCTGGCTGTAGCGTTCGCCGGTCAGCGCCACCGGCGTGATCATCGGCGCCAGCGCCTGGGCACGGAACTGCGGTGCAGCCCAGCTGGCCACTGCATACGGGGCATCCTGCATGAAGGTATCCACGCGCGAGGCGGGGTGGGTCTGGGCCGATACCGCATCGGCCTGCGTCTGGACCGGCGGCAGCTGGCCTGGCGGCATCAGCTCCGACAGGGAGGCCAGCGAATCGCCGTCGCCCGGCACGAAGGCGCACAGGTAGATGATGCGTGCGAGCTGGTCGGCCACCTGTTCGGCGGCGGCCGTCACGGCGATGCCCCCCATGCTGTGCCCCACCAGCGTGACCCGCTTGCCGATGGCCTTGACGGCACGCGCGATGGCCTCGGCATACATCGCCAGGGAGACCCGCTCCAGCGGGGTATCGTCGGCGCCACTGCCCGGCAGGTCGATGCTGTGCACTTCATGGCCGCGCATGGTCAGCTCGGCGGCGACCGCCGGCCACACCCACTTGCCTTGCCAGGCGCCGTGGATCAGGAGGAAATTTGCCATGGTGTAAGTCGCTTGATCAGATGCAGGAGGTCGGCATCGGCATGCAGGGGAGCATCAGTGCCTGGGGCATGCGGATGTATGGATTTGTAATTTCAGTTGATCCATACTAACATCCGTAAAAGGCTGCAACAAGCCAGATAAGACCCATACAACCGCCTCCTTGCCCCCTAAGTTTATGGACAGAACGGGACTCTCCCTGGACTGGATCAGCCAGTTCTCCGCCAATGGTGGTCCGCGCTACCTGCAGATCGTCACCTTCATGGAACAGGCCATCTCGGATGACCGCCTGCGCCCCGGCGACCGCCTGCCGCCGCAGCGGCTGCTGGCCGATCGGCTGGAGGTCGACCTCACCACCGTCACGCGTGCCTACAACGAGGCACGCCGGCGCAACCTGCTGGAGGCGCGCGGCTCGGCCGGCACCTTCGTGGCCGCGCCCAAGGTGGACCTGAGCCAGGTGATGGACCTGTCGATGAACATCCCGCCGCCACCGGCCGGTATCGACCTGGAAGATCTGTTGCGCCAGGGCGTCTCTCAGGTGCTGCTGCATAGCGATGCCGACCTGTTGATGACCTACCACCTGGGCGGTGGCAGCAGCGCCGACCGCGCCGCAGGTGCGCTCTGGCTGGCGCCCATGCTGGGCCGGTTCGACCAGCAGCGCGTGCTGGCCAGCCCGGGCGCGCAATCGGCACTGGCGGCGCTGGTGCTGTCGCAGACGCAGCCGGGCGAGGTCATCCTGGCCGAACCGCTCACCTATCCCGGGCTGCTGTCGGTCGCCGCGCAACTGGGCCGGCGCGTGGTGGCCGTGGGCGTGGATGGCGAAGGCATGCGTCCCGACCTGCTGGCCACCCAGGCGCGCCAGCACCGGGCGCGCCTGGCCTATCTCAATCCCACGCTGCACAATCCGACCACCCACACCATGCCAGACGGCCGTCGCGCCGAGATCGCCGCCGTGGTCATGCGCATGGGCCTGCGCATCATCGAGGACGATCCCTACTGGCACTTTGCCACCCACGCGCCTCGACCGCTGGCGCACTATGCGCCGCGCCACGTGTTCCATGTCTCGACCCTGTCCAAGTGCCTGTTGCCGGGCTTGCGCACGGCCTACGTGGTGATGCCCGAGGGCATGGCGCAGGATGAGGTGCTGGCGGCGATGCGTTCCTTCGTCTTGATGTCCACGCCGCTGATGACGGCGCTGACCACGCAGTGGATCCATGACGGCACCGCTGCCAGCCTGCTGGATGGCATCCGCACCGAAGCCTGGGCGCGCCAGGAACTGGCCTTGCGTACGCTGGGCGCGCCGGGCGCTGCTGAATCAGGCGGCATCCACCTGTGGCAGGCGCTGCCGGGGCACTGGAGCGCAGCCGAGTTCGTACAGGCGGCGCGCCGCGAAGGTCTCAACGTCATCGCCCAGGATGCCTTCGCCGTGCCGGAGGCGGCCTTGCCGGCAACAGCCCATATCCGCATCTCGCTGGGCCGCGCACGCAGCCGCTTCGAGCTGGTCAATGCCTTGCGGCGGCTGGTCGA
>JAFAMT010000294.1 GCA_019233085.1 Herbaspirillum sp. | reverse complement strand
ATAATTGCCCAGGGCGTCGGTCAAGGCCTGGCGGCTGACCGTGGTGTCGTCAGCGGTGCCGGGGATGCCGTCGGGGCCATAGCTGGTGCCGCTGAGCTGCACCACGACATTGGCCAGGCCGGTATCGATACCCTGCTCGAAACTGCCGTTGGGAACCACGTTGTTGTCGCGGAAGACCTTGCCCGAGATATAGCCCAGCGGGCTGACGACCAGGTTGGCACTGGCCGGCTGGACGTTGTTGCCGGCATTGGTCTTGAGCGCGGCCGAGGCAATGAAGTTGTTGTAGCTGCCCGCCGTGGTGCCGGTCACATCGACGGTGATGGTGCAGCCACCGGCCGGGATGGTCGATCCGCTGCTGTAGCTGATGCTGCCCGCGCCGGCCGAGGCCGTCACGCGTGCGGTGGTGCAGGTGCCGCCCAGGTTCGGCGTGGGGGCCACCACGATGGGGCCGGGCGACGTCGGCAAGGTATCGACCAGGTCGGCGGTGAGCGTGGCAGTGACCGCATTGGTGTTGCCCAGCACGATGGTCAGCGTCGAGACACCTCCGGAGGTGATCGAGACGGGGTTGAACTGCTTGTTCACCGAGGGCGGATCCAGCAGCGTGAGCGTGGCGCTGGCCGGGTTCTGGTTGGTCACGCCTTCCTTGCTGGTGAGGCCACCGGCCGCAATGGTATTGGTGTAGATGCCGGCAATGTTGCTCACCACATCGAACCTGACCACGCAGGCGCCATTGGCGGGAATGGTAGCGCCGGTCAGGGTCACCGAGGTCGCCGACACGGGCGCAGTCACATAGCCACCCACGCAGGTGGTCGAGGCGTTGGGCGTCTGCGCCACCACCACGTTGGCCGGCAGGTTATCGGTGAGGGCCGAAGCGGTCAGCGCGATGGCGTTGGGATTGCTGATGGTAATGGTGGCCGTGGAGGGCGTGCCCGGCGACACCTGGGTCGGCGAGAACGACTTGGCAATCACCGCCGGCACGCGTGCCTGCACGGTGGCACTGGCAGGTACCGGGTTGCTGGCAGTGCCATTGCCGATGGTGCCGGTGACCTGGCCGGCGGCAATCACGTTGACATAGCTGCCGGCAGCGGCCACCAGGACATCGACTTCGGCGATGCAGCTCTGCGACACACCACCGGAAGCCGCCGGCAGCGATGCCCCGATGACCTGCACTTGCCCGCTGGTGGTGGAGACGGTCGCGCCGGCACATGTGGTGCTGGCGTTCGGATTGCCGGCCACGGTCACGCCGGCCGGCAGGTTGTCGATGGCTGCCAGGTTGGCCAGCGGCAGGGCCACGGCGTTGAGCAGCGTCAGGCGCAAGCGCGAGATGCTGCCGGGTGTGACCACCTGGGGCGTAAAGGACTTGGTGACACCGATGTTGCCGCTGGCCGACAGGCTGGTCACGGTCGCGGTAGCGTTGCTGATGGCCTGGTCGTTGATGATGGCCCCGGCGGGGATGGTGTCCTGCACCGTGCCGGTGGTGATCATGGTCACGTTGGCGGTGATGGTGCAGCTCTGGCCGGCGGCCAGGTTGGCATTGGAGAGCAGGATGCTGGCGCCATCGCCGCCGGCGCTGACGATGCCGCCCTGGCAGGTCGTCGTCAAGGCCGGCTGCGACGACAGTTGCATGCCGGTCGGTGTGCCATTGGCGACGCCGGCGACGGTAAAGTAGTTGGTCAGCCTCAGGCCGGTCAGGTTCAACGAGCCTCCGTTCTGGATGCTCACGGTCAGTACGCTCGATTGACCCGGCGCCGACAGGTTGTTGGGATTGGTATTGTTGGTCACCGAGACGGCACCGTTGGTGCTGTTGTTCAGCGTCGCGGTGACGGCGGTGGTATTACGGACACCACCGGTGGCCGTCACCTTACCCACGGGGATGGTATTGACCCAGGCCGCCGCGCCGGTGCCCGTGACATCGAAGAGGAAATCGCAGCGACCGCTGGGCGGCAGCACCACGCCGGCAATCGAGGCGGTGGCAGCGCCGGCCACGGCCGTGATGATGGGTATGCCAGCGCAGGTGCTGTAGGCGTTGGTGGGCGAGGCCAGCGTCATGTTGGTCGGCAGCGGGTCGATGGCGCCGACGTTGTTCAGCGTACCGGTGCCGATGTTGGCCAGCGAGATGCGCACCGTGGAGCGGCCACCGGCACTGATGGTGGCTGGGCTGAAACTCTTGGATGCCTGCAGCGCCGCACCATAGACCAGCGAGGCCGACACCGGGCCGGGACTGGACAGGCTGACCGTAGCGCCATCGGCATAGGTAGACGACCCGGTCAACGCGCCAGCCGCCAGCGTATTGGTATAGGTATCGGCCGGGCCAATCACCTTCACCTGCACCTGGCAGGTGGTATAGGCGCCGGTGCCATTGCCGCTGCGACCGGCCAGCGATCCGCCGGCCAGCGAGATGCTGTTGGACCCCGGCGTGGCGGTGACGGTGCCGCCATTGCAGCTGGTCGAGGCATCGGCCGGGTTGGCCACCACCAGCTGGTTGCTGCCCGTGCCCACGGGCAGCAGGTCGGTGAACTGCAGGTTGCTGATGGTATTGGCGGTGGTGTTGGTGAGGGTCAGTGTCAGTACCGATACCGTGCCCTCGAAAGCATTGGAGGGATTGAAGATCTTGCCGATGGTGAGGGCATCGACCACGGTGATGCCGGCGTTGGCGGTATTGGAATTGCTGGTGCCGCCATTGCCGACCGATCCGGCGGGCAACCAGTTGGTGACGGCGGTCGCGCTGCTGGCGTTCTTGGGCAGCATGGCCCAGAAGGTCAGCACGCACACGCCCGGAGAAGCCCCCGAACCGGCCGGCAGGTTGCCGATGGTGAAGTGCAGGTCGTTGTTGGTGGGCGAGATATCGTTCCCGGTCAAGGTACAAGCCGCGCCGGCAATCGAGGGCGCCGGCGAGGACAGGCCGACCATGCCGGCCGGCAGTGCATCGTGCACCACCACATTGCTCTTGGCGGCGGCCGAGTAGTTGTTCACCGTCACGGTGTAGCGGATGGGGTTGCCCGGTGCCACATACTGCGGCGTGGCGCTCTTGCCCACCAGAAGCTGGTCCACCACGGTCACGCTGTGCGTGGCCATCTGGCTGACCACACCAGAGCCGCCGGTATTGACCGCGCCTTCGGCGATGGTATTGGTATAGGTCTTGGGCGTACCGGGAGTCGCCACCGTACCGCTGAAGGGGACGGTGATGGTGCAGCTGGCGCCAGGTGCCAGGGAACCGGCCCCGCTCAGGCTTACGCCGTAGTTGCCGGCGGTGGGTGTCACGCTCGCGCCCGGGCAGTTGGTGGTGGGCGTGCCGACCTGCAAGCCGCCGTTGGTGATGTTGCCCTGGCCATCGATGGGCGAGTCCACCAAGCTCACCAGGGGAATGCTGGAGACCGTGCTGGCGTTGCGCAGCGTGATGGTCAGCGTCGCGTTCTGGTTGGCACTGATGGTACCGGGCGAGAACTGCTTGGATACCTGCAACAACGACACCACCGACAACGAGGCGGTGGCATCGTTGGCCGGCACCAGGCCGCGCTGGTTGCCGAAGTCGGCGGTGCGGCTGATGACATTGTTCACCGTGTTGCTGTAGTGACCCGCGGTGCTGGTGCCGATCACATCCACGGCCAGGGTACAACTGCCGCCAGCGGCTACCGTGCCGCCTATGCCCAGCAGGCTGGTGGCCCCTGCGGCCGGACTGAAGCTGGGCGCGCTGCCCCCGCCGGTGCACGCGGCGGTGGCATTGGGCGTGGCCGCCACCTGCAGGCCCGTAGGCAGGTTGTCGCGAATGGCGAAGGCCGGTGAGTTACCGGCCCCATTGAGCGGCAGGACCACACCGGCAGGATTGCTGATGACAATCGACAGGCGCACCGTACCTTCATTGCTCAGGATGGTCGCGGCCGAAAAGCTCTTGCTGATGGTTGGCAAGGCGATGTTGTTGACGCTGATCGATTGCTGCGCCTGGTTGGCGTTGCTCACCGCGTTGCCGCCATTGTCGGTACCGCTGACGGTATGGGCCGCGATGGTATTGACCGGTGCCGTACCCACGGCCATGGAACTCACTTCGACATCGATATCGCAGCGCCCGTTGGCACCGTTGAGCAAGGCGTCGGGCACACTGGCTCCGGTCAGGGAAATCTGGCTGCTCCCCAGGACGGCGCTGAGCGTGCCGGCTGGCGTCGGATTGACGTTGCCGCTGCCATCGGTACACACGAAGTTCTTCACGCCCACGCCGGCCACCGTCAGGCTGGCGGGCATGGTGTCGGTGAAGCCCACGCCGGTCACCGGGCCGCTGGGATCGCTGTTGGTGAGCGTGATGCGGAAGGCCGTGACATCGCCCGGATTGATGGGATTGTTGTAGCCCGGCGCCACGCTCATGGAGACATCAAGCGCAGCCAATGCCGGAGCGCCATAGGCCAGTGCGGCCGAGGCCACCAGCACGGCGGCCAGCGAAGAGCGGGAAGGCAACAGGCCAGCAAGGCGGCCCAACAGTCTGGAGTCGAACATAACGGTACGGAGTCAAAGGTGATCGAACCGACCCTCAGGACCGTTACCCACCCCGGCCTCCGACGGTCGCCCGCGCATCCTGGTTTTTCCTGGATGGCGAATTTTCTTTTTTTTGGTCTCGCCCAGGCTGACAAATCACGACCCGACCTGACACTCCCTGACCGAGCCTGACATCCAGACCTGGCGCGGGTTTTCGGGCGTGCATACCCCTCCTCGCGAAGGACGGCTTCGCATGGATGACCGACACAGGACCTGCCTGCTCCGGACGGCTGGTCGACACAGGCGACGCAGCATCCTCGCAGCAGCGGATGGATCAATTCAGCTCGGGATGGGAGACGATGCGGCAGCGCCGAAAAAACCGGCAAGCGTGCATCGCCGGCGACGCCGACGGCGCCACCTCAATGGACGATGTTGTTCATTCCCAACGACGACGAGATTGGACGGCCACCATGCTTGCCATCTCCGCTTCCTCCCCCCGAGGAAAACCGGACATGGCAGCGGTTACCGTCTCAACAGCTATTTGACCAACAATAACCACAATACCTACATGGTTTTAATTATTCTAACATTAATTATCTTTTTGTCTACTCTAAAAGACAATATTTTTGAAACACCACACTGTTTTCCCGATAGGCAATAAAAACTCAAATGCCGTTTTTGATCATTTCCATTCCAGGAGTCCGAATGCGGCAAGAGCACCTACGCCGCCGATGGCGCCAGCAACGGGCAGATGCGCGAAGGGGGCGGCACCGATGAGCCTGGTCATCACCGACTGGACTGAAGGCGAGACCGCGCCCTGCTTCGCGACAGGAATGATGCGCATGATCTGGCGCGACGCACGACGAGAGGGAAGAGACCAGGAGAGGAAGGCGGGAGACGGAAGACGGAAGACGGCAGCGCAGGAAGAACAACAAGACCACGAAGAAGAACGCTAAGAATAAGACTAACAACAACTGCAAGCAGCAACGCCATCGGCCACCTCTTACCGGGTGGCCGATGGCGTTTTGGGCTAGGGCCCGTTCATCCGTTGGCGGCCTTGCATGGCTGCTGGCGATGCGCCAGCCATCCCGCCACCTGCTCCTGGGGCAAGGGCCTGGCAAACAGGTAGCCCTGACCGTAGAGCGCCCCCAGCTCGGAGAGAATGGCCAGGTGCTGCTCGGTCTCCAGGCCCTCCACCACGCAGGCCAGCGCCATGTCATGGGTCAGCGCCAGGAGCGACTTGACGATCTTGTGGCTCACCGCATTGCGTTCGATATCGGCCACGAAGCTCTTGTCGATCTTGATGCGCGTCAGCGGCAGCGCGTGCAGGTGGCTCAGGCTGGCATAGCCGGTGCCGAAATCGTCGAGCGTGATGCCGCAACCCAGCTGGCGCAAGGAGGTGATCATGCGGCGGGTCTTCTCCAGGTCCTGCAGCACGGCCGTCTCGGTGATCTCCAGGTCCAGGCGCGCGGGCGAGAATCCCGATTGCGTGATGACCCTGACGATCTCGGCCATGCCCTCGCTGGTATTGATATCGTTGGCCGAGAGATTGAAGGACAGGCGCATCTGCTCAGGCCATTGCATGGCGGCGGCCAGCGCCTTCTTCAGCAGGGTCACGCTCAACTGGTTGATGATGCCCATGCGCTCGGCGGCCGGGATGAATTCCACCGGCGAGATTATCCCCCGGCTGCTGTTCTGCCAGCGCGCCAACGCCTCGAAGGCAATGGGGGTGCGGTCCGACAGCCTGACGATGGGCTGGAAGAATACCGACAGCTCGCGCTCGAAATCGGCCTGGCGCAAGGCCTGCTCGATGTTGGCCTTGCGCTGGATCTGCTCCTTGTCCTGATCGGAAAACAGCGTCACCGCCCCGCGCCGCTCGCGCTTGCCCTGGTAGAGCGCATAGTCCGCATGCTCATAGAGCGTAGCGGCGTCGCTGGCCATGTCGGGGAAGGTCGCCACCCCCACCGAGGCGGCGATCTGCACCGTGGCATTGGACAGGCGGAACGGCTGGCGCAGTTTCTCGCACACCAGAGCGCCGATCTCGCGCAAGGTGTCGTCGCTGAGATTGCGATCGATGATGAGGGCGAACTCGTCGCCACCGAGGCGGGCCAGGTGCATGTCCTTTTCGCGGCAGGTCGACAGCAGGCGCTGGCCGACCACTTCCAGCAGATGGTCGCCATGGGCATGCCCATAGAGATCGTTGACGGCCTTGAAACCGTCGAGATCGAGGATGGCCACCGCGAAGCGCTCCTGCCGCGTCGAGGCGCGTGTGCAGATGTGATTGAGCTGGGTGAAGAACTTGCGACGGTTGGGAATCTGCGTGAGCGAATCCACGTTGGCCAGCTGCAGGTTCTCGTTGCTCAATTGCGCCGTCTTGAGCTGGGCGTTGACCAGGCCGATGAAATCGCGATAGTGGCTGTTGACGATGACCAGCATGCCAATGGTCACCAGCACCACATTGAGTGCCGCGGCCACGAAGACCGGGGTATGCGTGGAGAGGAAGAACACCGTGAAGATGCCATTGACGATGAAGGCCGTCGTCAAGGCCGCCGAGCGCATGTACATCAGGCAGAAGATGCAGCAGATGACGGTAATGCCCATGTAGAAGGCCACATGCGCCTGGGCGTAGGCATCGCCATAGGGAAACAGCATCACCGACCAGATCGAGAAACTCAGGGCGATCGGGGCCACCAGGAAATTGGTGCGCTTCAAGGCGTGCGCCGCCACCTGCGGCGTGGGATCGACATGGCGGCCACGCCACCAGAAGCTCAGGCGCAGCGCGCACATCACCGTCAGGATGGCGGGGAAATACAGCCCCAGCCAATGCGGTGCGAGATCCAGGTAGGTGTGCGCCAACGCCCAGCTGTTGACGATGAGGATCAGATACATCATCGGCATCTTGGCCGAGAATGCCTTGTACTGCGCCACCAGCAACTCGGGCTGGTCGTCGACACGCCAATAGGCACGCAGCATGTTCGTCAGCGAGGAGAGTCCCATCCTATGCCATTTCATCTGGACGTTGTTATCGGCCTCAGGAGCAGCGGCGATCTATCTGAGGCTGAGAGGCATTATAGCCCCCGGGCCGTCGTGGCCAAACTCAGGAAAAGCCTGATTTCATGGGCCTATAAGCCGTACCGGAAAAGCGTTGGAATTGCTGATCGGCACTGTTTCCGGGCATCACCGCACGGCCGCCTCGCGGCTTTCGATGATCGCGCCCAGGCGCCACGATACGGCCTGTGCCGAGGCGAGCAACAGGCGTGCGATCGGCCCGTCCAGGTCGGTGTCGTAGCTGCCGCCACTGCCCATGACCGCCATCACCAGGGCCAGTTGCCCGGCGTGGTTGAACACCGGCGCGGCCAGGGTGTTGATGCCGGGCACCGGACGTCCCAGTGCCTGGTCCATGCCTTGCGCGCGGATCTGCTGCAGACGTTCGGCGTACTCATGCCTGAGACTGCCATCGGCATTGCTGACCGTGCCAGGCTGCGCGCCTTCCATGCGGATGGCATCCATGGCCAGGGCACCGGCCAGCATGTCGGCCGGCTGATGGGCGGCGCACACGCGGCCGATGGCCGTGTTGACCATCGACATCACGGTCCCGATGCGCAGGCTCACGTGCTGCGGCCGCGAGGATTCTTCCAGCCTCACCACGGTGGGCCCCAGGGGCCCCACCACGGCCAACGCCACCGACAACCCGGTGGCCAGCGCCAGCGGCGCCACCTCCGCCTCGGCCTCACGTAGTGGCGAGAGCCGTTGCAGGGCCGCCAGCCCCAGTTCCAGACTCAGGGGACCGGGGAAGAAATTGCCGGCCTCGTCGCGCGCCAGCATGCCGATCTTCTGCAGGCTCACCAGATGGGGAAAGGCCTTGGCCGAGGGCATACCGGCCAGCCGCGCCAGGTCGCCCAGCGGCAGGGGGCGTCCGGCCAGCAACAGGGCGTCCAGCAACTGGCCGGTGCTGTCCAGCGACTGGATGCCACGCTGGCCGCGCACGCCCTCTGCGTCGGCGGCGAGCAGGTCCTGGTGCGGATTCATCAGGGGTTCTCCTTCATCGTGGTGGCGATGGCCTCGATGGCCTGGCGCAACTGGCGCGCCGCGCTGCCGCGCCAGCCGACATCGATGGCGCCGGTCGGGCCGATCACCGTCACCAGCAGCACCAGTTGTCCGGCCGCATCCAGCAGCGGCATGCACAGGCTGCTCACGCCGGGACTGGGCGCGTCGATGGCGCGTTCGAGGCCACGTTTGCGGATGGCATCGAGTTCCTCCAGGAAGGACTTCCAGCGCGCCCGACCTGCCCCCGGATGCTGCGCCTCCCACAGGGGCTGCCACGCAGCCTGCGGCTGGAAGGCGCAATAGGCGCGGCCGGTGGCCGTCTCGCCCAGCGCCATGACGGTGCCGACGTGCAGGTTCACGTGCAGGGGATTGCCGGCATGGGCGTAGTGCACGATGGTCGGGCCTTCCGGCGTGGGCAGCGACACCGCCACGCTGTAGCCGGTCTCGGCGCTCAGTTGCTGTACCTGCGGCATGGCATGCCGATAGGCCGGCGCCTGCGTCAGGCGCGACATGCCCAGCCGCAACGCCAGCGGTCCGGCCTCGTAATGGCCCTCGCCCGGTGTGCGCTTGATCAGTCCCAGCCGCAGCAGGCTCACCAGGTAGGTATGCGCCTGGGCCGATGACAGTTCGGCCGCCCCGGCCAGCTCCACCAGCGGCATGGGCTGGCGCGCCGCCGCCAGCGCCTGCAGCAGGCGCCCGGCCACTTCCACGCTCTGGATTCCTCGTTGTGTCTTGGCGGGTGTTGCACTCATCCGGTGGTTCTTCCAGGTCTCAGGCAATGGATCATGCCTGGATTCTAATGCATCAGGGTCCGCCGGCCATGCCTGGACGCAATGGTGCAAAAAACGTCAATTAATCCATGACAAGCACATTTGATATTGACTAATCAAAAAGCGCTGACTAAGATGAGCCAACCTGAACACCCCAGGCGAGACAAGAACCGATCAGAACCACGATGACGTGGACGGAGACACCCCACGATGGCACCCGCCATGTCCCCGCACGTCCCCACCCACTTCCATTGAACGAGGCAGACATGGCCAAGGCATTTGCATCCCAGGCGGATCTTGAAGCGAAGAAGATCACCTTCGAACGTATTTCCGAAAACGCATACGCGTACACCGCCGAGGGCGATCCCAATTCCGGCGTCATCATCGGCGACGACAGCGTGATGGTGATCGACACCACCGCCACGCCGGCCATGGCACAGGACCTGATTGCCCGCATTCGCAGCATCACCGACCTGCCCATCAAGTACGTGGTGCTGTCGCACTACCACGCGGTGCGCGTGCTGGGCGCCTCGGCCTACTTCAAGGAAGGTGCCGAACAGGTCATCGCCAGCCGTGGCACCTACGAGATGATCGTCGAGCGCGGCGAGGCTGACATGAAGTCCGAGATCGAGCGCTTCCCGCGCCTGTTCGCGGGCGTCGAGACGGTGCCCGGCCTGACCTGGCCGACCATGGTCTTCGAGCGCGAAATGACCATCTTCATGGGCAAGCTGGAAGTGAAGATCGCCCACCTCGGTGCCGGTCACACCAAGGGCGATACGGTGGTGTGGATCCCCGGCCAGAAGGTGCTCTTCTCGGGCGACCTGGTGGAATACGACGCGGCCTGCTACTGCGGCGACGCCCAGCTGGAACAATGGCCGGCCACCCTCGACGCGCTGGCCGCGCTGCAGGCGCAGGCCCTGGTCCCGGGTCGCGGCCCGGCGCTGCTGGGGCGCGAGCAGGTCGAGCAGGGCCTGGCCTATACCAAGGATTTCGTCTCCACCCTGCTGCGTGCCGGGCGTGAAGCGGTGGCCGCCAAGATGGGGTTGAAGGAAGCCATGGCCCATGCGCGCAGCCTCATGGATCCCAAGTTCGGCCAGGTCTTCATCTACGAGCATTGCCTGCCCTTCGATGTCACGCGCGCCTATGACGAGGCTTCCGGCATCGTCCATCCGCGCATCTGGACCGCCCAGCGTGACCAGGAAATGTGGACGGCACTGCAGGCCTGAGGCCTGGCCGGCCAGCACAGCGAGGAGACCAGAACATGACAGCCAGCCAGAACATCGATTACCAGCAACTGCGCTTCAATTACCGCCCCTGCGCGGAGCAAACCCCGGGCGTGTCCGCCCCCGTGCATCCGGTGGTGGTGGTGGGCGCCGGCCCGGTGGGCCTGAGCACCGCCATCGACCTGGCGCGCCAGGGCATCGCGGTGGTGCTGGTGGACGATGACGACACCCTCTCCACCGGCTCGCGCGCGATCTGCTTTGCCAAGCGCACCCTGGACATCTTCGACCGTCTCGGTTGCGCCGACCGCATGGTCGGCAAGGGCGTGGGCTGGAACCGCGGCAAGGTGTTCCTGCGCGACCAGGCCGTCTACGAGTTCGACCTGCTGCCCGAGGAAGGCCATGCCCGTCCGGCCTTCATCAACCTGCAACAGTACTACGTCGAGGGCTACCTGCTGGAGCAGGCGCAGACCCTGCCCCAGATCGAGATCCGCTGGAAGAACAAGGTCAGCGCCATCACCCACCATGAGGATCACGAAGCCCTGCTGGTGGACACGCCCGATGGCCCCTACACCCTCAAGGCCAGCTACGTGGTGGCCGCCGATGGTTCGCGTAGCCCCCTGCGGAGGATGATGGGCCTGGAAAGCCAGGGTCATACCTTCCGCGACCGCTTCCTCATCGCCGATGTCAGGATGGACGCGCCCTTCCCGGCCGAGCGCTGGTTCTGGTTCGATCCGCCCTTCCATCCCAACCAGTCGGTGCTGCTGCATCGCCAGCCCGACAATGTCTGGCGCATCGACTTCCAGC
>JAFAMT010000257.1 GCA_019233085.1 Herbaspirillum sp. | reverse complement strand
GAGGTCACCGCCATCACGTACAGCAGGCCGGCGTTGATATCGGACAGCACGACACCGGGAGCGAAGGGGATCACCGCCCACGCCGCGAGCGCCGGCATCATGACCAGCACCGGTGCTGCCAGGAACAGCGCTGCGTCCGCCTGGGTGGGCACGATGACTTCCTTGAAAATCAGCTTGACGGCGTCCGCGATCGGCTGAAGCAGTCCGAGCGGTCCCACGCGGTTCGGCCCAAGGCGGATGTGCATCCAGCCGATCAGCTTGCGCTCCCAGTAGGTCATGTAGGCCACGCACAGCAGCAGCGGCACCAGCACCACGATGACCTTCACCAGTGTCCACAGCAGCGTGAACAGCGCCGGACCCAGGGTCGCCGGGCCGATGGTATTGATTTGGGCGATCAGGTGATCCATTTACGCTTTCTCCACGACGATTGCGCCAAACATGCCGCCCAGTGCAGCGGTGGAGGCGTGCGCAGCGGCGACGCGAACCACGTTTTCCGGCAGTTTCTTATCGATGGCCGCGGTCAGCGCAGCGCTGCCGGAGCCTTGCTTGACCTTGACCTGGTCGCCTTCGGCCACGCCCAGCTTGGCGGCCAGAGCAGCCGACAGCCATGCCTTGGGGGCTTGGCCATCGCGGGTTTCCAGCAGCGGTGCGGAACGGCGGGCGATCGGATCGGCGAAGTAGATGGGCACATCGGCCACGCGCTCCACAGCACCGATGGCCGCAGCAACTGCCTGCAGCTGCACGGAGGCGGTGTTGTTCAGGCGAGCCGACAGGTCGGTTTCCTTGCCCAGCAGTTCGTCGCGGATGGACTCGGAAGTCTCGTAGTCGAAGTTTTCCAGTTCCAGCAGGTTGCCCAGCACGCGCAGGACCTTCCAACCCGGACGTGCATCGCCGGCCGGCTTGACGGTGCCGTTGAAGCTTTGGGCACGGCCTTCGGCATTGACGAAGGTACCGGAGGTTTCGGTGAACGGAGCGATCGGCAGCAGCACGTCGGCGTAGTCGGCGCCGTGCTTGTAGGCCGACATGACCACGACCATCTCGGCCTGGTCCAGGGCAGCGCGCGCGGCTTGCGGGTTCTGGCTGTCCAGTTCCGGTTCGGCATTCAACAGCAGGTAGGCCTTGCGCGGCTGTGCGAACACGGCAGCGGCGTTGGCGCCCTTGCCCGGGGTCGGCACGGCATTGGCCAGGTAGCCGCCGACGGCGTTACCGCCTTCGGTCAGCACACCCAGCTTGGCGCCGGTCTGTTCAGCGATCCATTGGGCCGCAGCGTGCAGTTGCGAGGCTTGCGGATGCTGGACGGCGGCGTTGCCCAGGAACACGGCCCGGCCTTCGCCCGACAGCAGGCTGGCGGCAGTGGCCTTGGCAGCGTCGGAGGCGGTCACGCCGGCGTAGGCGGCGGGAGCGGCCACGCCCTTGGCTTCAGCCACGGCAACAGCCACTTCAGCCAGTGCACCCAGCCATGCGGAGGGCGCTGCAATGATCTTGTTGGCGATCGGCATGAGCAGATCGTCGTCGGTGGCGTGCAGCACGCTTACCTTGGCGCCGCTCTTGGCCGACTGGCGCAGGCGGGCCGACAGCAGCGGGTGATCCTTGCGCAGGAAGGAACCGATCACGAAGACGCGGTTCAGCTCCGAGAACTCGACGATGGACATGCCCAGCCACGGCTTGATCTGGCCATCCAGCGCGAAGTCGGATTGGCGCAGGCGGAAATCGACGTTGTCCGAACCGACACCGCGCACCACCTTCTGCAGCAGGTTCAGTTCTTCCAGCGTGGAGTACGGCGTACCCAGCGCGGCGATGGCATCGGCGCCATGTTCATGACGGATGTTGCGCAGGCCGTGGGCGACGTATTCCAGCGCGGTCTGCCAGTCCACTTCCTGCCACTTGCCGTCTTGCTTCAACATCGGCTTGGTCAGGCGTTGCTCGCTGTCCAGCGCTTCGTAGGCGAAGCGGTCCTTGTCGGAGATCCAGCACTCGTTGACTTCTTCGTTCTCGAAGGGCAGCACGCGCATGACCTTGCCGCCCTTGACCTGGACGATCAGGTTGGCGCCGACGCTGTCGTGCGGGCTCACCGACTTGCGACGCGACAGTTCCCAGGTACGGGCGCTGTAGCGGAACGGCTTGGAGGTCAGGGCGCCGACCGGGCACAGGTCGATCATGTTGCCCGACAGCTCGGAGTCCACGGTCTTGCCGACGAAGGTGGTGATCTCGGAATGTTCACCGCGACCCAGCATGCCCAGTTCCATCACGCCGGCCACTTCCTGGCCGAAACGCACACAGCGGGTGCAGTGGATGCAGCGGTTCATTTCCTTCATGGAGATCAGCGGACCGACGTCCTTGGGCTCCACGACACGCTTTTCTTCCTGGTAGCGCGAGGACGAACCGCCGTAACCGACGGCCAGATCCTGCAGCTGGCACTCACCGCCCTGGTCGCAGATCGGGCAATCCAGCGGGTGGTTGATCAGGAGGAATTCCATCACGCCCTTCTGGGCCTTGACGGCCTTGTCGCTGGCGGTGCGCACGATCATGCCGTTGTTCACCGGCGTGGCGCAGGCAGGCAGCGGCTTCGGGGCCTTTTCGACCTCGACCAGGCACATGCGGCAGTTGGCCGCGATGGACAGTTTCTTGTGATAGCAGAAGTGAGGAATGTACGTGCCGAGTTTATTGGCAGCGTCCATGACCATGCTGCCTTCCTGCACTTCAACCTTCTTGCCGTCTATTTCGATTTCAACCATGGCTGTTTGCCCAAGCTAAATATTCTTTGCCAACGATGCCGGCGGAAGGCTCATCGCATTCCGCCCGACATCCCCTGCCCTGTTCAGATGTAAGCCGGAACCAGGCAGTGTTTGTGCTCGATGTGGTACTCGAACTCTTCGCGGAAATTCTTCACGAACGCGCGCACCGGCATGGCCGCTGCATCACCCAGCGCACAGATGGTGCGCCCCTGGATGTTGTCGGCCACCGAGTTGAGCACGTCCAGATCTTCCATCTTGCCGTGACCGTTCTCGATACGCTCCACCATGCGGTACATCCAGCCGGTGCCTTCGCGGCACGGCGTGCACTGGCCGCAGGATTCTTCGTAGTAGAAGTAGGACAGGCGCAGCAGCGACTTGACCATGCAGCGGGTCTCGTCCATCACGATCACCGCGCCCGAACCCAGCATCGAGCCGGCCTTGGCGATGGCGTCGTAGTCCATGGTGGTGTCCATCATGACATCACCACGAATCACCGGTGCGGACGAGCCGCCGGGGATGACCGCCTTGATCTTCTTGCCACCGCGCATGCCACCCGCCAGTTCCAGCAGCGTGGAGAACGGGGTGCCCAGCGGGATCTCGTAGTTGCCCGGACGCTCGACGTCGCCCGAGATCGAGAAGATCTTGGTGCCGCCGTTGTTGGGCTTGCCCATCTCGGCGTAGGCCTGCGGGCCGACCTTGAAGATGAACGGCACGGCCGCGAAGGTCTCGGTGTTGTTGATGGTGGTCGGCTTGCCATACAGGCCGAAGCTGGCCGGGAACGGCGGCTTGAAGCGCGGCTGGCCCTTCTTGCCTTCCAGCGACTCCAGCAGCGCCGTTTCTTCGCCGCAGATGTAGGCGCCGTAACCATGGTGCGCATGCAGCTGGAAGCTGAAGCCGGTACCAAGGATGTTGTCGCCCAGGAAGCCGGCGGCACGCGCCTCTTCCAGAGCAGCCTCGAAGCGCTCGTACTCGGCGAAGATCTCGCCGTGGATGTAGTTGTAGCCGACGGTGATGCCCATCGCGTAGCCGCCGATGATCATGCCTTCGATCAATGCGTGCGGGTTGTAACGAATGATGTCACGGTCCTTGAAGGTACCCGGTTCGCCTTCATCTGTATTGCAGACGAGGTACTTCTGGCCCGGGAACTGGCGCGGCATGAAGCTCCACTTCAGGCCGGTCGGGAAACCCGCACCACCGCGGCCGCGCAGGCCGGAAGCCTTGAGGTCGGCGATGACTTGTTCGGGAGTGATCTTGTCGTTGAGGATGCGCTTGAGCGACTCGTAGCCGCCGCGCTTGACGTAATCCTCAAGGTGCCAGTTCTCGCCATTCAAGTCGGCGAGGATCAGCGGTTTGATATGGCGGTCGTGCAGGCAGGTCATTTCTTCAGTTCCTCCAGCAGCGCGTCGATCTTTTCGTTGGACATCCAGCTGCACATTTGATGGTTGTTGACCAGCATGACGGGTGCGTCGCCGCAAGCGCCCATGCATTCGCCTTCCATCAGGGTGAACTGGCCGTCGGCCGTGGTTTCCTTGTAATCGATGCCCAGCTTGTGCTTCAGGTGATGTGCAGCACGCTCGCCGCCCGACAGCAGGCACGGCAGGTTGGTGCACACGGTGATCTTGTGCTTGCCCACCGGGCTGGTGTTGAACATGTTGTAGAAGGTCGCGACTTCCTGCACTGCCACGGCGGGCATGCCGATGTAGTCGGCGATTTCCTGCTGCAGTTCGGCCGGCAACCAGCCGTGCTCCACCTGGGCGATGCGCAGTGCGGACATGACCGCGGACTGGCGCTGGTCCGCCGGATACTTCGCGAGTTCGCGATCGATTTTCTTAAGGGCTTCTTGACTTAACAGCATATCGTTGGCCATCCATGCGCATCATTAATGCGCGGTTATTGGATATTCCCCAAACCTGACGGGCTTCTCATCGAAGCCCGCCTTGACTCTTGCACTTGTTCGACTTACCGGTCGATTTCCCCGAACACGATGTCCTGGGTACCGATGATGGTGACCGCGTCGGCAATCATGTGACCCTTGGCCATTTCGTTCAAGGCCTGCAGGTGGGCAAAGCCCGGGGCACGGATCTTCAGGCGGTACGGCTTGTTGGCGCCGTCCGAGACCAGGTAGATACCGAACTCGCCCTTCGGGTGCTCGACGGCGGCATACGCTTCGCCGGCAGGCACGCGGAAACCTTCGGTGAACAGCTTGAAGTGGTGGATCAGGTCTTCCATGTTGGACTTCATGTCCGCACGTTTCGGAGGAGCGATCTTGTGGTTGTCGGTGATGACCGGACCCGGGTTGTTGCGCAACCATTCCACGCACTGCTTGATGATGCGGTTGGACTGGCGCATTTCGGCCACGCGCACCAGGTAGCGGTCGTAGCAGTCGCCGTTCTTGCCCACCGGGATATCGAAGTCCAGCAGGTCGTAGACTTCGTAGGGCTGCTTCTTGCGCAGGTCCCATGCGATGCCCGAGCCACGCAGCATCGGACCGGAGAAGCCCATCTGCAGGGCACGTTCCGGCGAGACCACGCCCACACCCACCAGACGCTGCTTCCAGATACGGTTATCGGTCAGCAGGGTTTCGTATTCGTCGACGTAGGTCGGGAAACGGTTGGTGAAGTCTTCGATGAAGTCCAGCAGCGAGCCCTGACGGTTTTCGTTCAGTTCGCGGATGGCCTTGTCGTTGCGCACGATCGATGCCTTGTACTGCGGCATGCTGTCCGGCAGGTCACGATAGACGCCACCCGGACGATAGTAGGCCGCGTGCATACGGGCGCCGGAAACGGCTTCGTAGCAGTCGAACAGGTCTTCACGTTCGCGGAAGGCATACAGCAGCACACCCATTGCGCCCACGTCCAGCGCGTGCGCGCCGATCCACATCAAGTGGTTCAGCAGACGGGTGATCTCGTCGAACATCACGCGGATGTACTGCGCGCGCAGCGGCACTTCCAGACCCAGCAGGCGCTCGATGGCCAGCACGTAACCGTGCTCGTTGCTCATCATCGAGACGTAGTCCAGGCGATCCATGTAAGGCACGGACTGCAGGAAGGTCTTCTGCTCGGCCAGCTTTTCGGTGCCACGATGCAGCAGGCCGATATGGGGGTCGGCGCGCTGGATGACTTCACCGTCCAGCTCCAGCACCAGACGCAGCACGCCGTGCGCGGCCGGGTGCTGGGGACCGAAGTTCAGCGTATAGTTTTTGATCTCTGCCATTATTTGATCCCGTAGTTTTCTTCACGAATGATGCGCGGGGTAATCTCGCGCGGCTCGATCGTCACGGGTTGATAGATGACGCGTTTCTGTTCGGCGTCGTAGCGCATTTCGACATAGCCCGAGACCGGGAAGTCCTTGCGGAACGGGTGGCCGATGAAGCCGTAGTCGGTCAGGATGCGGCGCAGGTCGGAGTGACCGTCGAACAGGATGCCGTAGAAGTCGAAGGCTTCGCGCTCGTACCAGCCGGCCGAGTTCCAGATGCCATCCACGGAGGCCACCAGCGGCAGGTCGTCGTCGGGTGCGAACACACGCACACGCACACGCCAGTTGTGCGAGATCGACATCAGGTGCGAGACCACGGCAAAGCGCGGACCTTCCCAGGCGCCATCGCCATAGGTGGAGTAGTCCACGCCGCACAGGTCGATCAGTTGTTCGAAACGGGTATCCGCATGGTCGCGCAGCACGCGCATGGCGGACAGGTAGTCAGAGGCCTTGACCACGACGGTGACTTCACCGAGGGTCACGGTCAGGTTCTGAAGATACCCTCCAAGCGCATTACGCAGGGCGGCTTCGAGAGTTTCCAATTTAGTCGTCATACTGCCCTCTTAGCGCGCGATGGTGTTGGTGCGCTTGATCTTGTTCTGCAGCTGGATCACGCCATACAGCAGCGCCTCAGCCGTCGGCGGGCAACCCGGGACGTACACATCCACCGGGACGATGCGATCGCAGCCGCGCACCACCGAGTACGAGTAGTGGTAGTAGCCGCCACCATTGGCACAGGAGCCCATGGAGATGACCCAGCGCGGTTCCGGCATCTGGTCGTAGACCTTGCGCAATGCCGGCGCCATCTTGTTGCACAGGGTACCGGCCACGATCATCAGGTCGGACTGGCGCGGCGACGGACGGAACACCGCACCGAAACGGTCCAGGTCGTAACGCGAAGCACCGACGTGCATCATTTCAACCGCGCAGCAGGCCAGACCGAAGGTCATGGGCCACAGGGATCCGGTACGGGTCCAGTTGATTACTTTATCCAGCGAGGTGGTAACGAACCCCTCATTCAATACGCCTTCAATAGACATGGCTTACTCCCAATCCAGGGCACCCTTTTTCCAGATGTACCAAAATCCGACAACAAATTCAGCGATGAAGACCATCATCGTGACGAAACCTTGCCAGCCCAGCTCACGCATGGACACGCCCCAAGGGAAGAAGAAGGCGGTTTCCAGATCAAACAGGATGAACAGGATGGCGATCAGGTAGTAGCGCACGTCAAACTTCATGCGCGCATCTTCAAATGCTTCGAAACCGCATTCGTAGGGAGATGTTTTTTGTGCGTCCGGCTTGTGGGGAGCCAGGAGACGACCGAGGAGCTGGGGAGCGACACCGACACCGATGCCGACAAGAATAAACAGGAGGACTGGGAAGTAATTTTCGAGGTTCACGATTGGCCGCTATGCGTTGGTTTATCGATGGGAATGATTCTCAATATCAATCAGAAACTTCCTCGACAAAAAGCCAGCTCAGGCACGAAGACCTTCGCTGGCTTTTCATTTCATTTCATGGTGCCGACGACGAGACTCGAACTCGTACAGCTTTCGCCACTACCCCCTCAAGATAGCGTGTCTACCAATTTCACCACGTCGGCCTGAGAGTGCTATTTTAACTTCATTTGTTACTTTTGTTCAATGCACAATCTGCAAAAAACTAAGATTCTTATGAACTAATTCTTCGATTATTTCGGAATCCGCAAAAACCTATTTCGGAATCTGATTCGATTGATCAGCCGGCTTGGCAGCTTCGGCCGGCGCCGCTTGCTGGGCAGGTGCCGCTGCTGGTGCCGCAGCCGACTGGCCATCCATCACGCTGGTGCTTTGCGAGCTGTGATGATTGCCGATGAAGGTCAAGGCCAGGGTCGCCACGAAGAACAGGCCAGCTGCCACTGCCGTCGACTTGGACAGGAAGTTGGACGAGCCGGTCGCACCGAAGAGACTGCCGGAGGCACCGGAACCGAAGGCCGCGCCCATGTCGGCACCCTTGCCGTGCTGCAACAGCACCAGACCGATGATCGCCAGCGCCGCCAGCACCTGAACTACAACCACAACCAAAAACAAAGTATTCATTTAAACGAGTCCACTCTTGATGTTTCAATCGCCAGCCGCCGAAGTATCCCCCGCGCGCCTGACAAACCCCTTACTTCACTATTCAGGCCGCCGCTGCAATGATGGCCAGGAAATCTGCTGCCTTCAACGCTGCGCCGCCAATCAGACCACCATCGATATCGGCCATGGCCAGCAGTTGCACGGCGTTGTCGGGCTTCATGCTACCACCGTAGAGGATGCGCACCTTGGCGGCCGCCTCTGCACTCTTGGCCTGCAGGCGGGCGCGCAGCATCGCGTGCACCTCCTGCGCCATCTCGGGCGTGGCGGTCTTGCCGGTGCCAATGGCCCAGACAGGCTCATAGGCTACCACGATGCGCGCCGCATCTTCAGCCGACAGCGCTGCCAGTACCACATCGAGCTGACCACCCACGACTGCGTTGGTCTGGTCGGCTTCGCGCTGCTCCAGCGTTTCGCCCACGCACACCAGCGGCACCAGGCCAGCCTTCAGTGCCGCCACGGTCTTGGCCGCCACCGCGGCATCGGACTCGCCATGGTAGGCGCGACGCTCGGAGTGGCCAATGATGACGTACTGCACACCAAACTCCTGCAACATCGCTGCCGAGACTTCGCCGGTGTAGGCACCGGAGGCATGTGCAGAGATGTCCTGCGCGCCCGAAGCCAGGGACGAACCAGCCACCGCAGCCTGCACTTGCGCCAGATAGGGCGCCGGCACGCAGACGGCAACATCGCAGGCAGCGGCCGCAAGACCTTCCTTGATGCCTGCGATCAGCGCAGCATTGGCAGCCAGGCTGCCATTCATTTTCCAGTTACCGGCTACGAGTTTGCGACGCATAGGCTATGTTTGACGAGATTGGTCTGAATTGGATAACCTCGTATTGTAGCCGGTAGCCGTAAAGACGGTCAAACCGCAGTACCACCCTGCCCTGCGCCTTGCCCTCCTGCTTCCCGCTTACAACTCCAGCATGATCTTGCCGATGTGGGTGCTGCCTTCCATCATGGCATGCGCCTGGGCCGCCTGCTCCAGCGGGAAACGGTGGTGGATCACCGGCTTGATCTTGCCGGTCTCGATGAGCGGCCACACATGTTCGCGCAACTTGGCCGCAATCGCTGCCTTGAAGGCCACCGGGCGCGGGCGCAAGGTGGAGCCGGTGATGGTCAGGCGACGCCGCATCACCTGCCCCATGTCCAGTTGTCCTTTGCTGCCACCCAGTTGGGCAATGAAGACCAGTCGACCATCGTCGGCCAGTGCCTTGATCTCGCGCGGCAGGTAATCACCACCCACCATGTCGAGGATGACGTCGACACCGCGACCACCGGTCAGCTCCTTCACCACCGCTTCGAAGTCCTCGGTCTTGTAGTTGATGGCACGCTCTGCGCCCAGCTCTTCACAGGCCTGGCATTTCTCGGCGCTACCGGCCGTGGCGAAGACGCGATGGCCCAGCGCACGGGCGATCTGGATGGCGGTCACGCCGATGCCGGAGGATCCGCCCTGCACCAGCAGGGTTTCCTGGCCCGACAGCTGGCCGCGGTCAAAGACATTGCTCCAGACGGTGAAGTAGTTTTCCGGCAGGGCCGCCGCTTCCAGGGCGCTCAAGCCCTTGGGCACGGGCAGGCACTGGGCCAGCGGTGCGGCGCAATATTCGGCATAGCCACCACCCTGCACCAGCGCGCAGACCAGGTCACCCAAGCTGAAGCCACTATCACCAAGCTCTCCGGCCACGATCTCGCCAGCCACCTCCAGCCCCGGCAGATCGGAGGCACCCGGGGGCACCGGGTAGTTGCCCATGCGCTGGAATACGTCCGGCCGGTTCACACCGGCCGCATGGACCTTGATCAGCACTTCGCCGGGCTTGAGCTCCGGCACGGGGCGCTCGCAAGGCTGCAATACCTCGGGGCCGCCAAATTCCTTAATTTCAATGGCTCGCATGTCCTATCCTTTTCTCAAAGCCCCGTGAGTCGATTCACAGGGAAGCCGCGGCACGCGCGGCAGTGTCGTATAGCCCGGAAGCATTGCGCAGCAACTGCGCTGCCTCGCCGATGGCGTGGTTGGGGATGCCGCTCTCGACCTGTACCTCGATGAGGCAGCGCTCGCGCACTTCGCGGTACTTCATGCACAGGTCCTGGCCAGCCTGGGTGGTCGAGAACAGCAATTCCTTGCCTGCTTTCTCGCTCTTGACGTAGCCGGCCTTCACCAGCTTCTTGAGGGCATAGGTGACCACGTGGGTGTCCTCGACATTGAGCACGAAGCAGATATCGGCCAGCTTCTTCTTGCGCTCGCGATGATTGACGTGATGCAGCAAGGAAACTTCGATGGCAGTCATATCCTTGGCACCGGCGGCGGCCATGCAGCGCACCATCCAGCGGTTGAAGGCATGACTGGCCATGATCAGCGCGTATTCCAGCTCGGACAGCTCGGCGCTGCGCTCGGAGACCAGGTGCTGGGAAGAAACGATCTTGGTGGGCTTGACTGCCGCGGCAGCGGCAGGCTGCTGCGGCTGGCCGGATTCTGGCGTCTCGTTGTTCATGGGTGATCGGACGAAGGGCGACGAAATGGCAACACTATATCGCAAAGACAAATAAATAATTTATCGACATATTGTTTATATTTTGAGTGGAATGTAATATCGGCAAAAAAAGCAGGGCATCACACGGACGCACCTTGAACCCCTTCAGTGGCATCGATGGGGTCGTAAAAACAAATCACAGGCGAGGCAAGAGACACCATGCAGCCACCTCAGATCCACCCGCTGGGCGACAGCGCGCTGCTTTGCAGCCTGCCCGCCCCGGCGACCCTGGCCCAGCAGCAACGCATCTGGGCCCTGGCCGAACTGGCCGACAGCTGGGAAGAAGTCAGCGAGGTCGTGCCCGGCATGAACAACCTGACCCTCATCACCCGGCGCCCCGTCAGCGACCTGGCCACCTTGGCGCAGCGCATCACCCAGCACTGGCCCAAGCTCAACCTGCAGCAGCACGCGGGGCGCACCGTCGAGATCCCGGTGGTCTATGGCGGCAGCGGCGGCCCCGATCTGGAGAACGTGGCGCGCCACACCGGCCTGTCCGTCGATGAGGTCATCGCCCGTCACAGCGGCGGCGACTATGTGGTCTATTTCATCGGCTTCATGCCCGGCTTCGCCTATATGGGTGGCCTGGCACCGGAACTGGCCACACCACGCCACACCACGCCACGCGTGACCATCCCGGCCGGTTCGGTGGGCATAGGCGGGGAGCAGACCGGGATCTATCCCATGGCCTCTCCCGGCGGCTGGCAATTGCTGGGCCGCACCTCGCTGAAACTGTTCGACCCCAGCCAGGAAGCACCGACGCTGCTGCGTCCGGGCGACCGTGTACGCTTTACCGTGGAGCGCGTGGAATCATGATGGACATCCTTCAACCCGGCATGCTGGCCTCGGTGCAAGACCTCGGCCGCCATGGCCATCGCAGCCTGGGCATCCATCCCGGCGGCGCCCTCAATACCCTGGCGCTGGCCAGTGCCAATCTCCTGGTGGGCAATCCGGTCGATGCGGCCGGCCTGGAAATCACCATGGGCCAGTGCGAGATCCGCTTCACCGCCGACACCCGCATCGCCCTCGGTGGCGACGACATCGGTGCCACCCTCGATGGCCGTCCCATCGCCGCCTGTTGGAGCATCCCGGTGCGCGCCGGCAGCGTCCTCAAGCTCAGCCTGGCTGCCGCCGACAACCCGGAGCAAGCTGCACGCCACAGCATGCGCACCTACCTGGCGGTGGCGGGTGGCATCGATGTGCCGCTGGTACTGGGTTCGCGCAGCACCGACCTGAAGGCCGGCTTCGGTGGCCACCAGGGACGCGCCTTGAAGCGCGGCGACCAGTTGCCCATCGGCGACGCCCAGGCCGCCTCTGCGGCCGTGCATGGCCCGGCCTTCGGCGTGCGTTCTCCGCGCTGGAGCGGCCTGGGTCTGCGGGAGGATGAACACAGCCAACATGTCACGCTGCGCGTATTGCCCGGCCCGGAATTCGAACAATTCACCAAGAGCTCGCGCGAAGCACTCTGGAGCGCCACCTGGCGGGTGACGCCCAACAGCAACCGCATGGGGTATCGCCTGGAAGGCGAGGAACTCAAGCGCAAGCAAGGTCGCGACATGCTCTCCCACGGTGTGGTACCGGGCGTGATCCAGGTACCGCCTTCGGGCCAGCCCATCATCCTCATGGGCGACGCCCAGACCACCGGCGGCTATCCCAAGATCGGCGTGGTGATCGGCGCGGACCTGTGGAAGCTGGCACAAGCGCCACTGAACGCCACGCTCAGGCTGGAGCCCTGCGAGCTGGCCGATGCGCTGGCCGCCACACAGGAGCAGCAGACATACCTGGATTCCATCCGCGACACGGTTGCCGCACTGGACTGGTCGCGTGCAACGCTTTACCGAAAATAAGGGACACGCCATGCACATCGATCTCAATGCCGACCTCGGCGAAGGCTGCGACACCGACGAACAATTGCTGACGCTAGTCAGCTCCGCCAACATCGCCTGCGGCTGGCATGCAGGCGACGCCGCCACCATGCGCCGCAGCGTACGCTGGGCGATCCAGAACCACGTGGCCATCGGCGCCCACCCCAGCTTCCTCGACCGCGAGAACTTCGGTCGCAGCACCATGCAGGTATCGCCCGAGGAAATCTTCAGCGGCATGCTGTACCAGTTGGGCGCACTGGATGCCATCGTGCGCGCCGAAGGCGGTCGCATGAGCCACGTCAAGCCGCACGGCGCGCTCTACAACCAGGCCGCCAAGGATGCCGTGCTGGCCAACGCCATCTGCGCCGCCATCCGCACCTTCAATCCCGAACTGAGCCTGTATGGCCTGGCCGGCAGCGAGCTTATCGCCGCCGCCCGCCATGCCGACCTCAACGCCGTCGAGGAAGTCTTCGCCGACCGTGCCTATGAAGCCGATGGCAGCCTGGTCGCGCGCAGCAAGCCGGGCGCGATGATCACCAATGACGAGGACGCCATCGCACAGACACTCTCGCTGGTGAAGCAGAAGCAGGTCAAGGCCATCGATGGCAGCATCGTCCAGGTCAATGCACAGACCGTCTGCCTGCACGGAGATGGACCGCATGCGCTGGATTTCGCGCGCCAGATTCGTGCACGCCTGCACGAAGAGCGCATCGCGGTGCGCGCAGCAGCATGAAGCCGTTTTCGCGTCATGGCAGTCGATCGCAGGGCGCGGGAATGGCGGCAGCACGATTTGATTCAAGGTAGTTGCAAGCTGTAGTTCAGTTCCAAAAACAATAAGAAAAGTCGCCACGATGAGGCCCGTGAGGTCGCAGGAAAAAACACGCCCCTATGCCCCGCAAAGGCAGACTGGGCGCGCCTTCCAGCGATGCGTCTGGCACGGACCTTGCAATCTGGCGATAGGATTTTTTCCAAATTCACAAAGGGAGTTTTTCATGGAGAGTACGACACTGCTGCCACTGATCGGGATTCCGATCGTCGTGGCCGGATTTGCATTGCGTTTCAACCCGCTGCTGGTGGTCACCGTCGCCGGTCTCACCACCGGCCTGTCGGTGGGCATGGATTTCGGCATGCTGCTGGAAACCTTCGGTGAGAAGTTCGTCAACAGCCGTTCGCTGGCGACCTTCCTGCTGATCCTGCCCATCATCGGCCTGCTCGAACACTACGGCCTGAAGGAACGCGCACAGGCCTGGATCTCCAGCATCGCCAGTGCCACCTCGGCACGCATCCTGATGCTCTACTTCATCCTGCGTGAAGGTACCGCCGCACTGGGCCTGATCTACCTCGGCGGCCAGGCGCAGACCGTGCGCCCGCTGCTGGCCCCGATGGCCGAAGGCGCGGCCGTGAACGCCTACGGCGAAGACCTGCCGCAACACATCCGTGACAAGATCAAGGCCCACGCCGCCGCCTGCGACAACATCGCCGTGTTCTTCGGCGAGGACATCTTCATCGCCTTCGGCGCCGTGCTGCTGATGGATGCCTTCCTCAAGGAAAACGGCATCACCAACATCGAGCCGCTGCACATCGGCCTGTGGGCCATCCCCACTGCCCTCTCGGCGCTGGTGATCCACATGTTCCGCCTGACCCGCCTCGACGCCTCCATCGCCCGCGATGTCCAGGCGTGGAAGTCCACCCAATCCAACGCTTCCAAGGTGCCCGCATGAGCGCGCTCATTTCCATCAACCGCATCTACTACCTGATCGGCGTCATCGTCATGATGCTGGTGGCCATGACCCTGCGCGACAAGGGCAACCCCAAGCGCCTGACCACGGCCCTGTTCTGGTTCCTGTTCGGCGCCGTGTTCCTGTTCGGTGACCTGCTGGTGGACCATCTCGGCAAGTCCATGGCCTACCGCGTCATCGGCGCCACCGTCGTGATCATTTCGCTGATCGCCGGCACCGGCATGCTCTCCATGGGCAGCTACGCCACCTCGACCCACGATGAACGCGTAGCCTCCTCCAAGCGACTGGGCAACTGGCTATTCTTCCCGGCCGTGCTGATCCCTGTGATCACGGTAGCCTGTACCGTCCTGCTCAAGGGGGTGTCCATCGGCGGCGTGATGCTGCTGGACCAGAAGCAGCTGACGCTGGCGGCCCTGTGCGTGGCCTGCCTGTGCGCACTGATCGCCGGTTGCGTGCTCACCCGTGGCACGCCGCTGCAGGCGGTGCGCCAGTCGCGTCGCCTGGTGGATTCGATCGGCTGGGCGGCGATCCTGCCGCTGATGCTGGCCATGCTCGGTGGCGTGTTCGTCGCCGCCAAGACCGGCACCTCGGTGCAGCAGGTGGTGAGCCTGTTCGTCAATCCCGACAACCGTTTCCTGGTGGTAGTGATCTACTGCGTGGGCATGGCGCTGTTCACCATGATCATGGGCAATGCCTTTGCCGCCTTCCCGGTGATGAGTGCCGGCATCGCCCTGCCCTTCCTGATCCTGGGCCATCACGCCGATCCGGCACCGCTGGTGGCCATCGGCATGTACTCAGGCTACTGCGGCACGCTGATGACGCCCATGGCCGCGAACTACAACATCGTGCCGGCCGCACTGCTGGAACTGAAGAACAAGTACCAGGTCATCAAGGTGCAGCTGCCCACGGCACTGACGCTGTTGACGGTGAACGTGTTCCTGATGTACTTCCTGGCTTTCCGCTGATCGTATCGGCAAGCCTGGCGTGGCCGTCATCAAGCGAGGACGGCCACTTCGTTTCATCCCTGCCTCATGAAGTCCAAGGAGTCCCCCATGCAACTCACCATCGAACGGGCAGAAGACTTTGCTCGCATGCCACTGGCCTACCTGCGCCAGGAATATCCCAACCACATCATGCATCTGCTCAACGACGAGGGCGACGTGCTGTCCCCTCGCGCAATGCATCCGGTGTTCTATGGCTGCTATGACTGGCACTCCGCCGTACATGGTTACTGGCTGCTGCTGCGCTGCCTGCATCTGTACCCGTCCCTGCCCGTGGCCGATGAAGTCACCGCCCTCTTCAACGAGCATTTCACGCCCGAACTGATGGAGCGCGAAACGGATTACTTCCGCGCCCCCAATCGCGCACCTTTCGAACGCCCCTATGGCTTCGGCTGGCTGCTGGCACTGGACCAGGAATTACTGATGTCCAAACATCCCCGTGCTGCTGAATGGCACGCCGCGATGCGTCCCCTGGCGGCCGAAATCCGCCGTCGCCTGCTGGACTACCTGTCCAAGCTGAGCTATCCGATCCGTGTAGGCGCACACTTCAACACCGCCTTTGCGCTGGCGCAGTCGCTGGACTACGCGCGCCACGTCAAGGATAGCGAGCTGGAAGGCGTGATCGTCGCCAGTTCGCTGCGTTACTACGGCAAGGACACCGACTATCCCGCGCACTACGAGCCGGGCGGCGACGAATTCATTTCCGGCGCATTGACCGAAGCGCTATTGATGACCAAGGTACTTGACGGCGAAGCATTCCCCGCCTGGTTCGATGCCTACCTGCCGCGCGTAGCAGAGGTATCGCAGATCATGCAACCGGCTCACGTATCGGACCCGACCGACCAGAAGATTTCCCACCTCGATGGCCTGAACCTCTCACGCGCCTGGTGCATGAAGCATGTGCTGCGCCATCTGCCACAGGCCCACCCGGCGCGCGCGGCCCTGACCGAATCGATCCAGCGCCACATCGCCGCCTCGATCGACCAGGTGGTGGGCAGCCACTACAGCGGCGGCCACTGGCTGGCCAGCTTCGCGCTGCTGGCACTGGAGGACTGAGATAGGAGAAGGGGCAATCCCTCACGCTGAAGCGGGAAGGCCCTCGCATCCACGATGGATGCGAGGGCCTTCTGCCATGGCGACTTACTCAGGCGCGCTACTGCGCGGCTTCCTTGCGCGCCTGCTGGGCATCCTCGGACATGGTGGCCGAGATCACGCGGGCACTGCGCTTGAAGGTGAA
>JAFAMT010000103.1 GCA_019233085.1 Herbaspirillum sp. | reverse complement strand
GGCGTGGAGACGGTGCCCGGCCTGACCTGGCCGACCATGGTCTTCGAGCGCGAGATGAGCATCTTCATGGGCAAGCTGGAAGTGAAGATCGCCCACCTCGGCGCCGGTCACACCAAGGGCGATACGGTGGTGTGGATCCCCGGCCAGAAGGTGCTCTTCTCGGGCGACCTGGTGGAGTACGACGCCGCCTGCTACTGCGGCGACGCCCAGCTGGAACAATGGCCGGCCACCCTGGATGCGCTGGCCGCATTGCAGGCCGAGGCCCTGGTCCCGGGTCGTGGCCCGGCGCTGCTGGGGCGCGAGCAGGTCGAGCAGGGCCTGGCCTATACCAAGGATTTCGTCTCCACCCTGCTGCGCGCCGGGCGTGAAGCGGTGGCCGCCAAGATGGGCCTGAAGGAAGCCATGGCGCACACGCGCAGCCTCATGGATCCCAAGTTCGGCCAGGTCTTCATCTACGAGCATTGCCTGCCCTTCGATGTCACCCGCGCCTATGACGAGGCTTCCGGCATCGTCCATCCGCGCATCTGGACCGCCCAGCGCGACCAGGAAATGTGGACGGCGCTGCAGGCCTGATTCAGCGCCTGCCAGCATAGCGAGGAGACCAGAACATGAGAGCCAGCCAGAACATCGATTACCAGCAACTGCGCTTCAACTACCGCCCCTGCGCGGAGCAAACCCCGGGCGTGTCCGCCCCCGTGCATCCGGTGGTGGTGGTGGGCGCCGGCCCGGTGGGCCTGAGCACCGCCATCGACCTGGCACGCCAGGGCATCGCGGTGGTGCTGGTGGACGATGACGACACCCTCTCCACCGGCTCGCGCGCGATCTGCTTTGCCAAGCGCACCCTGGACATCTTCGACCGTCTCGGCTGCGCCGATCGCATGGTCGACAAGGGCGTGGGCTGGAACCGCGGCAAGGTGTTCCTGCGCGAGCAGGCCGTCTATGACTTCGACCTGCTGCCCGAAGACGGCCACGCCCGCCCGGCCTTCATCAACCTGCAGCAGTACTACGTCGAGGGCTATCTGCTGGAGCAGGCCCAGACGCTGCCCCTGATCGAGATCCGCTGGAAGAACAAGGTCAGCGCCATCACCCACCAAGAGGATCACGAAGCCCTGCTGGTGGACACGCCCGACGGTCCCTACACCCTCAAGGCCAGCTACGTGGTGGCCGCCGATGGTTCGCGCAGCCCGCTGCGCCGGATGATGGGACTGGAAAGCCAGGGCCATACCTTCCGCGACCGCTTCCTCATCGCCGACGTCAGGATGGACGCACCCTTCCCGGCCGAGCGCTGGTTCTGGTTCGATCCGCCCTTCCATCCCAACCAGTCGGTGCTGCTGCATCGCCAGCCCGACAATGTCTGGCGCATCGACTTCCAGCTCGGCTGGGATGCCGACCCGGTGCTGGAGAAGACCCCCGAACGGGTCATCCCGCGCGTGCAGGCGCTGCTGGGCAAGGAGGCGCAGTTCTCGCTGGAGTGGGTCAGCGTCTATACCTTCTCCTGCGTGCGCATGGAACGCTTCCGTCATGGTCGCGTGTTCTTCGTGGGCGATGCCGCGCATTGCGTCTCGCCATTCGGCGCGCGCGGCGCCAACAGCGGCATCCAGGATGCCGAGAACCTGGCCTGGAAACTGGCCAGCGTCCTTCAGGGCCAGGCACCCGACCGTCTGCTCGACAGCTACGCCAGCGAGCGCGAATACGCGGCCGACGAAAACCTGCTCAACTCCACCCGCTCCACCGATTTCATCACCCCCAAGAGCCCGGTCAGCCGCCAGTTCCGCGATGCCGTTCTGGCGCTGGCGCGCGAGCATGGCTTTGCGCGCCGGCTGGTCAACAGCGGACGGCTTTCCTTGCCGGCGACCTTGCACGGCTCGGTGCTCAACACCGAAGACCGCGATCCGTTTGCCGGCGCCATGTGCCCCGGCGCGCCCTGCGTCGATGCGCCGGTAGCCACGGCCGCCGGCGCCTCCTGGCTGCTGCGGCAACTGGGTGACCGATTCGTGGTGATGGTCTTCAGTGCCGCCGCAGCCTTGCCACAACAGCAGTTCAATGCGCTGCTGGAGCTGACCCGCCTCCTGCAGCCGCGACCGCTGCACCTGCTCTTCGTCAGCGACGCCGCTGCCACGGCGCAGGACGAGTCCCTGCTGGCCGGCATCCCGGGCGGCATCGCCACACAGGTGCAGGACAGCGCTGGCCTGGCCGCGCAGCGTCACGATGCCCGCCCCGGCAGCTGCTACCTGATCCGGCCCGACCAGCACGTCAGCGCGCGCTGGCGCGACATCGACACCAACCTGATCGCCCAGGCCCTCTTGCGCGCCTGCGGGCAAGACGCCCCGGCGCTGCCACAGCGGCATGCCGCCTGAATGCCGAACCCCAGACCATCCATCTGACAACACCGGAGACCCGCATGACACTGAACACCGCCCCCAACCTGGCGCGTCCGGATGACTTCTATGAAGCCCTCATCAACATGCATCGCGGCCTGGACGACGCGGCCAGCCAGGCTGTCAATGCCAGGCTGATCCTGCTGCTGTGCAATCACATCGGCGGCCATGAGGTCTTGCTGGAGGCCATGCGCCTGGCGCGCGCCAGCGCGGCCGAGGCGCTGGCCGAAGCGGCCTGAGCGATACGCCATCCCCATCCCTTATCCCCTTTTCGACCCGATACAAGAGCGCCCATCAAGGGTGCCTAACCCAAGGAGACTCACATGATGACCCCATCCCCGGGCGCCGGCACCCTGTCCGCGCCCCCGACCCTGGCGCTGGAGGCCGAAGACGCCGTCTATCGCAAGGTCTGGCTGCGTATCATTCCCTTCCTCTTCGTCTGTTACGTGGTCTCGTTCCTGGACCGCATCAACATCGGCTTTGCGCAACTGCAGATGAAGCACGACCTCGGTTTCAGCGATGCCATGTATGGCCTGGGTGCGGCCGTGTTCTATGTCGGCTACGTGCTGTGCGAAGTGCCCAGCAACATGGCGCTGGCGCGCTTTGGCGCGCGCCGCACCTTCAGCCGCATCATGGTGCTGTGGGGCCTGGCCTCGGTGGGCATGATGCTGGTGACCGATGCGGTCCATTTCTACACGCTGCGCTTCCTGCTGGGGGTGTTCGAGGCGGGCTTCTTCCCCGGTATCGTGCTCTATCTCAGCTACTGGTTCCCGGCGCGCCGCCGTGCGGCGGTGATGGCGATCTTCTTCGCCGGCGTGGCGGTAGCGGGTGTGCTGGGCGGCCTGGTCTCGGGCTGGATCATGCGTGACATGGGCGGTTTCATGGGCATGTATGGCTGGCAATGGATGTTTGCCATCGAAGGCGCGCCGGCCGTGCTGCTGGGGCTGGTGGCCATCTTCTGGCTGGCCGACAGCCCGGCGCAGGCGCCGTGGCTCACGGCCGGGGAGCGCAGCTTCCTGGTGGCGCGCCAGGCCCAGGAATCGACCCGCACCCACCATGCCAGCCCCCATTCGCTGACCGCGCTGAAGCAGGCGCTGTGCCATCGCCACACCTACCTGTTCGCCTTCATCTACTTCGCCCTGACCTGCGGCTCGCTGACGCTGAACTTCTGGATGCCGCTGATGATCCGCGACTTCGGCATCCAGGATGTGGTCTCGATCTCGCTGTATTCGGTGATCCCCAACGCCATCGGCGCGGTCGGCCTGATCCTCATTGCGCGGCATTCGGACCGTCGCGGCGAGCGCCACGGCCATTTCCTGGCCTGCACCACCGGTGGCGCGCTGGCCTTGGCGGCGCTGACCCTGCATCCGTCCAGCTTTGCGGTTTCGCTGGGCCTGCTGTCGGTGGCCGCGGTATTGATCTTCGCGGCGCTGCCGATCTTCTGGTCGCTGCCGCCGGGCCTGTTGCCGACCCAGACGGCCGCCACCGGCATCGCCTTCATCTCCAGCGTGGGCATTACCAGCGGCATCGTCAGCCCCTGGCTGATCGGCCTGGTCAAGACGCGTACCGGCAACATGGATATCGCCCTCTATATCCTGGCCGGTTTGCTGCTGGCAAGCGGCCTGGCCATGTGGACACTGATCCCGCGCAAACCCCTGGACGGCAGCGCCCGCCGCTAGTGCGCACAGAACCGGCCGCCAGGCTGGTCCCAGATACCGGCGCCCGGGCTAACGCCCCGGCGCCGGTTGTCATTTGTCATCGCTCATTTGTGCAACGCTGTTTCATCAGGTCAAGAAACTGTCAGATTTATTTGATACAGTGGCGCCCGCCGGTCTTCGGGGCGGATTTTCCGTCCCGGCGGCCACTCTGCGACAATGCCCCTTTCCCTGCATCCCGACCCAGCCACCCGCTATGACGATGAAGACGACCTCCCCGCAACTGACGGCCTATGACGCGGTCAAGCCAGGCTTCGGCTGGATCGACGCCCTGGTGCTGGCCGTGCTGTTCGGCCTGCTGTGGAGCGCCATGCACTTCGGCAAAGGGATGCTGGTGCATTTCGATCCCAGCGACCAGCTGGAGGTCGACGCCTCCCCGGCCATGATCCCCTACTATGCCGGCCGCACCCTGCTGCGCATGTGGATCGCCTTCGCCTTCTCGCTGGCCTTTGCCATCGGCACCGGTTACCTGGCCGCCAAGAACCGCCGTGCCCGCGCCCTGATCCTGCCGGCGCTGGACATCCTGCAGTCGGTACCGGTGCTGGGTTTCCTGTCGGCCACCGTGACCGGCTTCATGGCCCTGTTCCCGGGCAGCCTGATGGGCGTGGAATGCGCGGCCATCTTCGCCATCTTCACCGGCCAGGTGTGGAACATGGCCTTCGGCTTCTACCACTCCATGGTCACCATCCCCACCGACATGCAGGAAGCCGCCAGCACCTATCGCCTCACCGCCTGGCAGCGTTTCCGCACGGTGGAACTGCCGGCCTCGGCACACAGCCTGATCTGGAACTCCATGATGTCCTTCGGTGGCGGCTGGTTCTTCGTCGCCCAGAGCGAGGCCATCAGCGTCATGAACAAGGACCTGAAGCTGCCCGGCCTGGGTTCCTACATGGCGCAGGCCATCGAGCAGGGTGACCACAACGCGGCGCTGTGGGCCGTCATCGCCATGCTGGCCCTGATCCTGGTGAGCGACCAGCTGGTCTGGCGGCCGCTGCTGGCCTGGGCCGATAAGTTCAAGATCGAACTGACCGAGTCGACCTCGCCACCCACGTCCTGGGTCTACGACCTGCTCAAGGGCTCCTACGTCTTTACCTGGCTGCAAGAGAAACTCTGGGACCCGCTGGGCCAATGGCTGGCACGCCAGCGTCCGCGCAGCAGCAGCGAGCCGACACCGGCCCGCATCGCCCGCCAGCGCTGGACCCATCGCATCCTCACCGGTCTGATCTGCGCCCTGCTGGCCTTCGAGGCCCTGCGCGGGCTGGTGGCGGCCATCGATGCCCTGCATGGCGCCATGAGCTGGAGCCTGTTCGCCCATATCGTCTGGCTGGGTTTCCTGACCATGCTGCGGGTGCTGGCCATGACCGTCATCGCCACCCTGATCTGGACGCCGGTGGGCGTGTGGATCGGCTCCAAGCCCGAGATCGCCCGCTTCGCCCAGCCGCTGGCCCAGATCGGCGCGTCCTTCCCGGTCAACATGACCTTCCCGCTGGTGGTGGGCTGGTTCGTGGCGGCCAACATCGGCATGAACTGGGGCAGCATCTTCCTCATCGCCATG
>JAFAMT010000085.1 GCA_019233085.1 Herbaspirillum sp. | reverse complement strand
ATGTTGTTAATCCCACAGGCTGATGCTGTCTTGCGTGGTGCTGGGCGCTACCATCGCGGCGGGCAGCGCAACTACCGTTCCCGCCGGCAGCACGGCCCCCAATGCCGCCAGGGCAGGATTGAGCGCCAGCGCCTGCTCCACATAGCCACTACTTGCGCCAAGGTAGCGAAACACCAGGGCATCGAGCGTGTCGCCCTGTTGGCTGCGCACTTCCATCAGATCAGCTCCACGGTCGCATGCGTGCGCCCGAGAATGTCATTGATGGCCCAATGGCCGTTGCGGCGCTGCACGTCCGGTGCCGTGTCCATCCATTCCATGTTTTTCTTGTCCGTCAAGGCGCTGGCCGTGGTGTCGTAGTCCCGATAGCTCTCGAAGATGTCGGCCTTGGCGAAGCTGTAGACGGCGCGCCGGTAGAGCGCAACATACTGGCTTTCACCATCCACCTTCGGTGCCGGCACGGCTTCCAGCGTCAGGGTTCCGGCGGCCAGGTGGCTCGCCTGCCAATCGCGCAGCAGCCGATTGGCCGACAGAATTGCGTCCACCAGGGCCGGCCGCAGGCGCGCATCGGTCACTGTCGAATCCAGACGCATCGCGTCCCGCATGGCCGGCATGCTGATGTCAGGAAAGAATCCATCATTGGTGATGGCCTTCACGTCGGCCGGCATCACCGGCCCGGCCGTCACGGGCACGTCGTCGATATAGCTCATGGTCATGGAAATAGTGGGGGGCGGTGGCCAGGACTTCCGACGAACAATGTCGCTTCCGTCCCGGGCCGCCCCTGCGCCGTGGGGTGCTCTCTACTTGGCCGGGTCGGCGAACTTCTTCAGCCGCCGTTCCAGCCGCTCGATTTCCTTCTTGACGCCGGCCGCCTGGTGCAGCTCGCTCGCCCGGACAAGGTGCTGGTGCGCTGCCGTTGCCCGGTCTGCGGTGGCGTCCGTGATGTTTTCGGCGTCCACCTCGTTGACCAGCTCCAGCAGGGCCAAGCCCAGCGCCTTATGTACCTTGGCGCGCGCCTGGTCGGGTGTGTCGGCATTGCTCGTCATGGCCAGCACCTGCTGCAGGATGTCGGCCGCACGCGCCGGGTCATCCTTCAACTTGCCGCCCAGGCTGGCGCCAGCGAAATCGTCCTGCAGTAGCGTAGGTAAGGTCCGGTTGTAGCGATCCGGCAGCGTGAACTGGTGTTCCAGCGCATAGGCCGCGAGCTGCAAGGCGCGTTCGTAGTCGCCGACATCGATGTGCCACACCAGCACGTTGACCAGTACCTCATCGTGAGCACCACGGCCGGCCGACAGCACGCCGTCAATCCAATGCTGGTAGGCCGGCAGCATCGTGGCCTTCATCTCGATTTTGCGCTCGATGGATTGGATTTCCGACAGCCTGCGGCGGTCTTCATGCAGCTTGATCAACATCAGCTCATAGGCGCTGCCGGTGGTCACGCCGCCGGGCTCGCCGGCGGAGGCCGCCAGCTTGCCCAGCATGCGCTCCCGATGGCGCGCGGCGGGAGACAGGCGAGTCATCAGGCACCGCCTGCTGCCGCATCCTGCAGCACCACGTTTTCCACCAGGGCGGCCAGGCCATCATCCTCGATCACATAGGCGTCATTGGACGATTCGTAGTTCTCCACGCGGTCGGCCTTGGGCTCGTCGACCACGCGGCGGCGACGGCCACCGTTCTGGAAGTAGATCGACAGGTTGTCCAGGCGGGTGATCAGCATGGCATTGGCCGGGAAGGACGGCACGCGCACCGCCGGCAGGCCGCCTATACGCTTCTGGCTCACGATGATGTCAGCGGCCAGGGCCTCGGTGGGGGCCTGATCCTTGTTGATCAGCGGGAAATACTTATCGTGCAGCAGCTCGCGGCCGACGATCACCACCAGGGCGGTGTCATCCTGATACCAGGGATCCAGATTCGTCACCGCGTCATACACGGCCGCATCGAGGTTGGCATAGTCGGCGCCGGCGCCCTTGCCGATAATGACCTTGCCCGGCAGATCCTGGCCGACCAGGCCCATGACACGCTGCGGCGAGTTCTCGCGGATCTGCTGCAGCCAGCCCTTGTTGACGTCCTGCAGCAGCGGATACTGGGCCAGATTAGTGTCGGCCGCGACCTTCACGCCGTTGAAACCGATCATGATGCGGTCCAGTGCCTGGCGCTTCAGGATCGCAGTGGCCACGCGGGTCTGAAAGTCCGGGAACTTGGCCCAGGCGTCCAGCTTGGCATAGTTGATGTGGGTATCGAAATTGGTCTTCTCGCAGCGATAGCGGGTGTTCGTCATGGCCGATGCATCGCGGGTTCTGCGGCGCTTGTCGCCGCGCGTATCGGTGCGGCTGGCGATGGGGCCGGAGACGCCCAGGCCGATTTTCTCGCCCTCCAGTTCATCG
>JAFAMT010000049.1 GCA_019233085.1 Herbaspirillum sp. | reverse complement strand
CAGGACCGCACATGCCAAAAATCGTCTCCGCCAACCTCAACGGGATCCGCTCGGCCGCCAAGAAAGGCTTCTTCGACTGGCTGCAGAAGGAAGCGCCGGATTTCGTCTGCGTGCAGGAACTGAAGGCCCAGGCCGCCGACATGACCGAGGATTTCCTGGCCCCGGCCGGCTACGTGGGTCACTTCCACTACGCCCAGAAGAAGGGCTATTCGGGCGTGGGCGTCTATAGCCGCCGCCAGCCCGATTCGGTGCGCATCGGCTTCGGCAATACCGAATTCGACGACGAAGGCCGCTACGTCGAATGCGACTATGGCGACCTGACCGTGATCTCGCTCTACGCGCCCTCGGGCTCCTCCAGCGACGAGCGCCAGCAGGCCAAGTTCCGCTTCATGGAAGTATTCCTGCCGCACCTGATGGAACTGGAAAAGAGTGGCCGCGAAGTCGTCATCTGCGGTGACTGGAACATCGCCCACAAGGAAATCGACCTGAAGAACTGGAAGAGCAACCAGAAGAACTCCGGCTTCCTGCCCGAGGAACGTGCATGGATGACGCAGATCTTCGACCAGCTGGGCCTGGTAGACGTGTACCGCCGCCTGCACCCGGAGACCACCGGCGAAGCCTATACCTGGTGGAGCAATCGTGGCCAGGCCTGGGCCAACAACGTGGGGTGGCGCATCGACTACCATGTGGCGACCCCAGGCATCGCCGCCAAGGCGGTCAGCGCGGCGATCTACAAGGAAGAGCGCTTCTCTGACCACGCGCCGCTGACGGTGGTCTACGGCGACTGAACACGCGCCAGCCAATCCGCCTCCTCCCGTTCGGACTGAGTAGGCCCGCAGGGCCGTATCGAAGGCGCTCCGTGGACAGCAGTTCGGCGCGCCTTCGATACGCGGCCGCGCCGCTACTCAGTCCGAACGGAAGGTGGGTGAAAAATCGTGCAATAAAAAACAAAAGGCCTCGCTCCGTGAAGTGCGAGGCCTTTGTCGTTTTCAGCCGATGGAAATCAGGCGTCCGGCGCTGCCGCCTTCTTCGGCGTGGCCTTGCGCAGTGCCGGCTTCTTGGCCGCTGCTGGCTTGGCTGCCGCCTTGGTCTTGGTGGCCGTGGTCTTGGCCGCCGTCTTCTTGGCGGCTGGCTTGGTGACCGCTTCATCAGCACCATCACCGGCCTCGGCTGCCGCCGCCTTGCCCTTGGCCGGCACCTTGGCCTTGCGTTCCTCGAACTCGAAGCTGATCTTGCCATCCTTGCCGCGCACCAGGAAGGCCTTGAACGGCCGGCGGGTACGCTGCGAGATGAAGCCCGGCAGCAGGTCGGTCTTGCCGTCATTCAAGAGCTTGGCCATCTGCTCGGGCAGGATCTCCTGTTGCAGGATGATGCGGCTGCTGCGGAAGTCGCAGGCCTTGGGCTTGGCCACGGTCTTTTCGCAGACATAGGCCAGGCCCATCTCGTAGACGCCGCTACCGCACTTGGGGCAGGCGCCCAGCGGGGTCTGCTCGCTGAAGTCCACCGGCTCGCCACCCTCGCCGTCGGCCTGATCCTGGCCGAAGTCGAATTCCAGCTTGAAGTTCTTGATCTCTTCGTCGCGCGAAATCTTCAGGATGGCCGCGAACGGACGACCCATCTTGGAACGGAATCCCTGCAGCGGGCCGATGGTGCGGTTCTGCAGCAGTTCTTCCACTTCGGCGATCTCGAACTGACGACCACCAGGCACCTTGCTCATCGAGAATTCGCACTTGGTGCAGGCGAAGCGACGATAGTTTTCCTTCACCACGCCACCGCAATTGGGGCAGGGCGTCTGCAGGGTCGCATAGTCGCCGGGGATGGTGTCGTTGTCGTATTCCTTGGCGCGCTTGACGATGATCTGGGTCATCTGCGCGATCTCGCGCATGAACTCGTCGCGGCTGATCTTGCCGCGTTCCATCTGGGCCAGCTTGTGTTCCCACTCGCCGGTCAGTTCCGGTTCGGTCAGTTCGTCCACGCCCAGGCCGTGCAGCAGCGTCATCAGCTGGAAGGCCTTGGCGGTGGGCATCATCTCGCGGCCCTCGCGCAGCAGGTATTTTTCATTCAG
>JAFAMT010000044.1 GCA_019233085.1 Herbaspirillum sp. | reverse complement strand
ACCAGCGTCGAATAATTCCAAGTAGGGCCACGTCTATCACTCCGTTCTCCCGCTCGCTGTCATGAGCAGGATTGTGGTCTAAACATGGGTCAACTTAGGATGCAAATTTCCTGGAAAAGTGGGTCAGTTTTCAGTGCAATTCAACAGCGCTAAGCCGCTTTTTCTTTTGCTAGGGACTTTTTTGGCCAACTTTCTGATCCGACGTCACTTTGCGAGTAGGGTTCTGCTTTATGTCTGAAGCGAGAAATCACAACATTCTTGCGCAAGCATAATGACTGAAGACACGAACGAGCTTTGTCTATCCTCTTTGTACAGGGCGGCATAGGGAATGGGGGGCAGCGGAGGTACGGTCTTGATCATTTGCAACGTGCCTTTGCGGCACGGCTCTTCCAGGAAAGGCAAGGGCATGAAGCCGATGCCGATGCCGGATGCAGCCAGGCCGATCAACGCAACGACGCTGTTGCAGTTGATCACATTGGACATCGACATGACTTGCGCCTTGAACCACGGATCGTAAATGGCAAACGTGCCCGATTGCATGCCTGGGGTAAGGATGGTGTACCCACCGAGTTCGGCCACACGTATCACACGATCCGTCGGGAGCATGCCCGGTTTGCACATCCAGGCGCATTCGACCATGCCCAGCTTGATACGGCCGACACGCGTCTCGGACAAGGTATCCGGGACCACGATGAAATCCAGTTCATCGGCAGCCAGCTTCGCGCGCAAGGCCACGCTTGAGTCGACAATCGGCTCGATGCTGACTTTGGGATAACGTCCCCGCACCATACGCACCAATTCTGGAAGCCATGTCCAGGCGGTCAGCTCCGTCACGCCGATACGCAGGCTGCGCGCCAGACTGTCGGGCTGAGTCAGTTGTTCGACGGCGATGTCGCGCAACTTGAGCAATCTCTCCGCCACCTGCAGGACTTCTTCCCCTTTAGGGGTGAGTCGGGCGTGTCGCAGATTGCGGTCGAATATATCGCTGCCCAGCGCCAGTTCCAGTTCCTTCACCCGTTTCGAGATGGCCGATTGGCTTGTGTGCAGATGCCGCGATGCGCTCTCGAAGCTGCCTGACTGGGTTATCCAATAGACCGCTTCCAACTGCTTGAAGGAAAACATGACCTGCTCCGCGATCTGATTCGATTTGGCATTTTATCATCTCTTATTGGTATGAATATTCATGAATAAATATCCCTTTTTAAGATGATTTGATCAGCTTACTATTTTCCTGGTCGGCCCCTTCCTCAAATTATTGCCCTGACCACAGGAGATCATGCAATGTCAGTGAGCAGCACTATCGTCAATCCTGTCACGCCTGCCGCGCCCGGCGACTTGCTCGACGCCTTCTCGAATATTCCCGTTTCGCATCTCAGCGACAACCTGTTGCGCCTGTCTGGCGCTGGTCACCTGCGACGCATCCATGGCGGCCGCAAGCTGCTCGGCACGGCCGTCACTGTCAAGGTGCGTCCCGGTGACAACCTGGTGATCTACAAGGCTTTGATGATGATGTCGCCCCGTCACGTTCTGGTGGTGGACGGCGGTGGCGACATCAGTAACGCATTGGTGGGGGAGCTGATCATGCTCTATGCCATCGAGCGCGGTTGCACCGGGTTCGTCATCGACGGCGCAGTGCGGGACTCGGCCGCTTTCGTCACGGCGGATTTCCCTTGCTATGCGCGTACCGTTAATCACCGTGGCCCCTACAAGAATGGCCCTGGCCAAATCAACGTCCCGGTCAGCATTGGCGGCCAAGTGATCCAGCCGGGTGACATCGTGGTAGGTGACGAGGATGGCGTGGTGAGCTTTGCCCAGGCCAGTGCGGCAGCCTTGCTGGAGGCTGCGCACAAGACCGCCGCCATGGAAGACGCCATCAAGGCCGAGATTGCCACCGGAAAATGTGAGCAAAGCTGGTTGGAGCGCACCTTGCGTCCACATGGGTTGCTCTAATTTCTACCGATTTCCACTGATAGGAAAGCTCCAAATGGAACAATTTCTCGCCAGCCGCCTGGACGCGGTCAAGGTATCGCCCAGTTCTGCGGCCAAGGCACGCGTCGACAGCTTGCGCGCAGCGGGTCGCCAGATCGTCAATTTCACCATCGGTGAACCCGACTTTCCTACGCCACGTCATATCGTCGAGGCCGGGATCGCTGCCCTCAATGATGGGCAGACCCGCTACACCGGCGCGGGTGGCACGCCGGCGCTGCGCCAAGCCATTGTCGCCAAGCTCAAGCGCGACAATGACCTGAGCTACAAGGACACGGAGGTCGTGGTCGGCAACGGGGCCAAGCAAATCATCTTTTGTGCGCTGACAGCAACACTCAATGCGGGCGACGAGGTCATCATCCCGACGCCGTATTGGGTGTCGTATCCAGACATGGTGGCACTCAATGACGGGCGTCCGGTCATCGTGTCGACCCGGCCTGAGACCGGCTTCAAGCTCACACCAGCGCAGCTGGAAGAAGCCATCACCGACAGGACGCGTTGGCTGGTGCTTAACACGCCCAGCAATCCCACCGGCGCCATCTACACTTCCGACGAATTGTTGGCCCTGGCGCAGGTATTGCGTGAACACCCCAATGTCTGGCTGCTCACCGATGAAATATACGAGCATTTCTCCTATGGCACAGTAAGACATGTATCCCCTTTGACGGTGGCACCGGATTTGGCTTCGCGCACATTGATCGTCAATGGTGTCTCGAAGTCGCATGCCATGACGGGATGGCGTATCGGCTACGGCGCCGCACCCCGCGTGTTGGTTGCGGCAATCGAGCTATTGCTATCCCAAAGCACCAGTTGCGCCAGCTCAATCAGCCAAGCGGCCGCCGTCACGGCGCTCGACGGCCCGCAAGATTGCGTGGCCGACGCAGTGGCCTTGTTTGATGCCCGTCGGAGGCGAATGGTGGAGTTGCTCAATGCCGTGCCAGGGCTGTCTTGTGGTTTGCCCGACGGGGCGTTCTATGTCTTTGTGAGTGTGGCCGGGCTGATCGGCAAGACGACGCCGTCGGGCCAGCGACTCGATAGCGATGTCGATGTCATGATGTACTTCCTCGACACTGCAGGGGTTGCCACCATTGATGGTAGCTCCTATGGCCAGCCGAACTACCTGCGCATGTCGTTTGCTACCTCAATCGAACAGATCGAAGTCGGTTGCCGTGCGCTAGCTTCAGTGGTCGCCGAACTGAAGAACTGAAGAACTGAAAAACTGAGAAATTGGATTTTCCGTCAACCTGTTAGCTCAACATAAAGGAAACAACATGCGCCGTTTCAAAGGGAAATTGATGGCAGCCTTGCTGTTATCAACATTGTGTAGCGTCGCTTTGGCCGATCAGCTAGCTGACATCAAACAACGCGGTGTGCTCGTATGCGGCACGCTGGGCACCGCCGAGCCATTCAGCTTTTCCAACCAGAGTACCCGTGAGATCCAGGGGTACGACGTGGATTTCTGTCAGGCTGTGGCAAAGAGCCTGGGGGTGAAGCTTGAACTGAAGCTGATTTCGGTGGCTGCGCGTATTCCGGAATTACAGCAGGCGCGGGTTGATATTCTGGCTGCGAACCTCGGCTGGTCTCCAGAGCGCGCTCAGCAGATCGCTTTCAGCGATAGTTATTTCATGAGTCCGACCAAGATTCTGGTGAGAAAGGCTAGCGGCTACAAGACAAATTCCGACCTGGCTGGCAAGCGTGTGAGCGCGATCAAGGGATCGAGTCCGGAAATTGCCTTGCACAAGGTGGTTCCGACAGCGGTCAGCATTACCTTCCAGGACCCCGCATCCGCATTCTTGGCACTCCAGCAGGGCAAGGTGGAGGGGCTGGCATTGAATGAACTGACTTCGCTTAAGTTTCAGGCTCAGGTAGCGAGTACGTCGCCGGTCGTCAACCTTGAACCGGCGATCCAGAACGAGGCATGGGGCCTTGGTATGCGCAAGGACGAGACAGCATTCGTCAAGTACGTCAATGCCACCCTGGAAGCCATGGAGGCCTCCGGTGAAGCGGCGCAGATCTTCGACAAGTGGCTCGGGGTGAAATCGCCGTACAAGCTGCAGCGTGGCTTCAAGATCGAACCGATCAAAGGCTGATCTGCCCGGACTTAACCCGACGCCGGTGATGGCTTCAAGGCAGGGTCACCGGCATACGCTTTCTAGGATGTGATCATGGCGACAATGCCAGCTTCCTTGCTGTTTCAGGATGAATATGCCCACCAGATTCTGGCGGGCATCGTTCAGATGTTCCAGCTGACCATTTGCGCCTGGCTGGCCGCCATGGCGTTGGGTGTCTTGCTTGCCATGCTGCGCATGACGCACAAGCGCCCGCTGGTGGCCTTGGTCGTGGCTTATGTCGAGTACCACCGCAACATTCCCATGCTGGTCCAGATCTTCATCTGGTTCTTCGGTATTCCGACGCTGTTGCCGCAAACAGTACAAGTGTGGATCAACCAACAGCATAGTGAATTCATCTTTGCCGTTGTTGCCATCGCGTTGTGTTCTGCGGCCTACATTTCAGAAGACCTGCGCAGTGGAATTCGTGCGATCCCCTCGTCGCAGATGGAGGCATCGAGGGCGCTGGGACTGACCTATCTCCAGGCATTCCGGAAGGTGGTGTTGCCACAGGCGCTTCGCCTGGCATTGCCGCCGCTGGTCAGCAACACGGTACTACTGTTCAAGAACACCAGCCTTGCCATGACCATCGGCGTGGCCGAGCTCACCTACGTCACGCGTGAGATCGAGAGCCAGACCTTTCGTACCACAGACATTTACGTGGTCGCCACCGTCATCTATCTCTCGATCTCACTGATGATCATGGCGGCCGGGGCGGGTTTGCAGAAACGCTATCGGATTCAAGGGCGCTAACATGAACGACATCATTTCCATTGTCAGCGAGAACTGGATGCTGCTGCTGGTGGGCCAGTATCCACACGGGCCAATGGGCGGCCTGGTGCTGACGTTGATACTGTCCGTAGTTGGCCTGGCGCTAGCCTTTCCGGTGAGTGTGCTGCTGGCATTGGCACGGATAAGTCCGTTTCCCTGGATCCGCCTGCCGGCCACCACTATTGTCTATATGGTGCGCGGGGTGCCGCTGATCATGTTCATCTTCTGGGTGTATTTTTTTCTTCCGCTGTTGACCGGTAGGACTGTGAGCGGCACCGTCACCATGCTCATTACGCTGGTGATCTATCAGGCAGCCTACCTGTCGGAGTCCATCCGCGCCGGCATCGAAGGCTTGCCGCGCGGTCAGGTGGAGGCGTCTCGGGCGCTGGGCATGAGTTACCTTGGCACCATGTCGCGGATTGTGTTGCCCCAGGCGCTATACAACATGTTGCCGGCCATGGTCAGCCAGTTTATCTCGACCATCAAGGAGACCTCCCTGGGCTATGTCATCAGCGTCAATGAGTTGACCTTCTCGGCCAACCAGATCAATGCGGCGCTGCTGACCAAGCCGTTCCCGGTGTTCATGATCCTGGCGGCAATCTATTTCGTGCTCTGCTTCACCTTGTCGCAGCTGGCACGCCGCCTGGAAGCGCGCATTGCCGGAAAACGGGCTGGCCGCCAAAAGGCGCATCCAGTACCGATGCCGACGGTGGCTCACGTCGTGACGAAATGAATCAGCAACGATGAACCGTGCTGGTGATACCGGTAACACCTGTGTGCATCAAACTTGAGAATCAGACATGATCAGTTTCGACAAAATCAACAAATGGTATGGCAGCTACCACGCACTGTGCGACGTCAGCGCAGAAGTAGCCAAGGGCGAGGTCGTGGTGGTGTGCGGCCCCTCGGGATCTGGAAAATCGACACTCATCAGGACGGTCAACCGGCTGGAAGAAATCCAGTCCGGCAAGATCGTCTTCGACGGCCAGGATATTCATGCACCTCGCCTGAACCTGAACCACTTTCGCGCAGGGGTCGGCTTTGTTTTCCAGAGTTTTAACCTGTTCCCTCATCTGTCGGTACTGGATAACATCATGATGGCACCTGTCAATGTACTGGGGACCAAGCGCAGCGATGCGCGCGCGCAAGCTCTGGCATTGCTGGAACGTGTCGGTCTGGGCGCCAAGGCTAACGCTTTCCCTGGTCAGCTATCGGGTGGTCAGCAGCAGCGCGTGGCTATTGCGCGGGCTCTGGCCATGAAACCGCCGGCGATGCTATTTGATGAGCCCACCAGCGCGCTGGACCCCGAAATGGTGGGCGAGGTCTTGCAAGTCATGAAGTCGCTCGCCAAGGATGGCATGACGATGATCTGTGTGACGCACGAAATGGGATTTGCACGGGAAGTCGCGGATCGCGTCTGGTTTATGGATCATGGAAAGCTTGTGGAAACCGGCTCGCCCGATTCATTCTTCACGTCTCCCCAAAGCCCACGCGCGCAGAAATTCCTGTCGGACTTGCGTTCACACTGAGATCAGGAACACATGTGTGTCTCCGGTCCCCTCCTTGGACTTATCGGCAGACGAAGAGATGATGTTGCGTCGCCTTGACTTCGGCCCACAATGGCAGCACCCCCAGAATGGATCAGACCGGAATCGGACCCGCCAGCTCGCCGACGCTCAGTGCCAGCGGATGGTGACGCCACTTCGACTCGGCAAACAGGTAGATGCCCAGCGAAGACAGCACCACGGTGATCAGGCCAGCGAGAACGACGGTGAGCAGGAAGGTGGTGAACATGATGATCTCCTCAAGATGAAGTCATCTTAGGCAATGCCTTTCCCGCTGGCTGTAGTGATTTTCCCTAGAAAACACATAGGCCCTTCAGGAAATTCCCGAGCGGCGGGCCCGCAAATTGGTACGTGTTCAGTCGGGCTGCATTTCTTTCCACCGTGCAAGCCGCTGGCTCGGGCATTCGATGCGACCTCCCACCCGAATAGCCCAGCCCTGCATGCATGAGTAAAACGCATCCAAACATCAGGATTTATCGTTTGGAACGCCCGCAGCCGCGCGTTTAACATGAGGCATTCTCATCGCCAAACTCTCCATTGCGGAAGGCAGCCCATGACCACGCCCGTGCAAGACAGCAACCTTTACCAGCTCCTCCTCTCCCATTACGGTGACAGCGACATCGTGCGCCATCAGTTCGTCCGCCTGGACGTGCCGGCCTCGACCTTGCGCCCGGTGGGGCCGGATGTCTCCCGGCTGGAGCTGGCCCAGGCCCTGAACATGCTGCTCTTCGAGCAACTGCTGCAACAGGTCTCCACCGGGCGCGACTACGTGGCCGATGCCGAGCGCGAGGGCGTGAAGATCTGCTTCGACCATGGCGCCGTGCGTACCGTGCGTCGCGGCCGTGATACCGGTTTCCCCGATGGCGAGGCACTGTTCACCAGCGTGCTGTTGCCGCTGGGCTACCAGCAGACCGGCACCTATCCGCTGGCACGCATCAAGATGACCGGCCGCGTCTATACCCATGCCGACGATGCCGAGAACATCGCCCAGTTCTTCGTCAGCGAATTGCACCCCGAGCAATTCTCGCCGGCGTTTCAGCAGACCGTCGATGCCGTCCTGGCCTCGTCGCGCAATCCGCTGGGTGAAGAGGTACTGGCATTGCTGGCCACGCTGTCGGCACGGGGCCGCCTGCCGCTGGCCGATGCCAAGCGCCTGCTGCCGGCCATGCTCAACTGCTTCGCGCGTCATCACGACCTGCCCACGGTGGCGCAGTACGAGACCCTCAAGGCCGAGTCGGCCGAGATGGCCTGGATCTCCACCGAAGGCAATGCCTTCAACCATGCCACCGACCGGGTGGTCGATGTCGTCGCCACGGCCGAGCGTCAGCGCGAGCTGGGCCGTCCGATCAAGGACCTGGTCGAGGTCTCGCGCAATGGCCGCGTGCGCCAGACGGCCTTCCGCGCCGTCAAGGTCGACTACCTGCTGCAGGGCGACGATGGCCAGCCGGTGGCGGTGAGCGTGCCGGGCTCGTTCTACGAATTCATCAGCCGCAACTATTACGTCGACGCGGCCGGCCAGAAGAAGCTGGATCTCACCTTCGACAGCGGCAATGCCCAGGGCATCTTCAAGATGACCGCAGCGGGCGCCGCCGCTACCGAGTCGGCCAGCGCATGCTGAGGTGCTGCCGCTGTCTTCCGGCGCAGGGGGCGGCATCGATTTTGCTATAGTGCGGGGTCATTGTCCCAGCGGATTTCGCCCCATGCGCCGTTTCATCCCGTCCACGTCCTGCCTGATCGCCTTCGATACCTCGGCGCGTCACATGTCGTTTACCAAGGCGGCCAATGAATTGCACATGACCCAGGGCGCGGTGAGCCGGCAGGTGGCGATCCTGGAGGAGTACCTCAACGTCAAGCTGTTCGAGCGCATCAACCGCCGCCTGATCCTCACCGAGGCCGGGCGCGACTATGCCGGCCAGGTCTCCACCATCTTGAAGCAGATCGAGATGGCGACCTTCCAGGTGATGACCTACAACAGCCTGGCCAGCGTGCTGAACCTGGCGATCCTGCCGACCTTCGGCGTGAAGTGGCTGATCCCGCGCCTGGCCAAGTTCTCGGCGGCCTATCCCGATGTGTTGCTGAACCTGAGCACCGAAGTGCTGCCCTTCGATTTCAATACGCGCCAGGTCGATGCCGCCATCCATTTCGGCGAGCCGGACTGGCCCGATACCGTGATGGTGCGCCTGATGGGCGAGGAAGTGGTGCCGGTCTGCAGCAAGGCGCTGAATGAGCGCATCGCTGCCATCGAAGACCTCGGCAACGTCACCCTGCTGCAACACACCACCCGCCCACAGGCCTGGCAGGACTGGTTCCGCCACGTCGGCGTGGATTGTCCCAATGCCCTGGCCGGTCCGCGCTTCGAGCAGCTGGCCATGGTGATCCAGGCCGCCGTGGCGGGCATGGGCGTGGCGTTGATGCCCAAGTTCATGGTCGAGACCGAGATCAGCCTGGGGCAGTTGCATGTGCCTTTCCCCTTTGCGGTGAAGAGTCCGCAGTCCTACTACCTGGTCTATCCCGAGAAGAACGCCGGCAAGGCCGCCATCATCAAGTTCCGCGACTGGATATTGAGTGAACTGAAGGCCGGCTGAGCCGGCAGCGCGCCTGCATTACTTCGGTGCAATCCGGCTCGTGCATACTAAAACTCATGGCCGGCGTTTTTCGCTCATCACCTCATGGTCCGCTTCGGACCGCCTCCCACCGATTGTCGGGCGCTGCGCACCATCCCAGCTGGATCAAGGCCTGGCGCCGGTCGCGGCGTGATGCATCGCACCATCCTTGCACATCCTCGCGCCGAGGCCGGCGCCATTGCGGTGCATTGGAAAAAGTAATGATGTGGTGATATTTTTTGGTTTTAAGAATTACCCCGCCTGTCCTTATACTCCATCGTTCCAGACCCCTCCCACTCCACTGATAACAAGGGACCTCCATGTCTTCTCCCAGCATTTTCTCCACCCTCGATTTCGACCTGTCGGCCTATGCCGGTAGCGACCTGGTGATCCGCTCGCCGCGTGATGGCCAGATCATCGCGCAGCTCAAGGCCCAGACCACCGCGCATGCCGAGACCGTGCTCGCTGACGCCCAGCAAGCCTTCCTGGCCTGGCGCGAAGTGCCGGCACCGGTGCGCGGCGAACTGGTGCGCGTGCTGGGCGAGGTGCTGCGCGAGCATCGCGATGCACTCGGTGCGCTGGTCACCCAGGAAGCCGGCAAGATCCTCTCCGAGGGTCTGGGCGAGGTGCAGGAGATGATCGATATCTGCGACTTCGCCGTGGGCCTGTCGCGCCAGCTGCATGGCCTGACGATCGCCTCCGAGCGCCCCGGCCACCGCATGATGGAAACCTGGCATCCGCTGGGCGTGGTGGGCGTGATCACCGCCTTCAATTTCCCGGTCGCGGTGTGGGCTTGGAATGCCGCGCTGGCGCTGATCTGTGGCAACGCCGTGGTGTGGAAGCCCTCCGAGAAGACCCCGGTGACCGCACTGGCCGTGCATGCGCTGTTCGCCCGTGCGGTGGAGCGTTTCTCGGCACAGCGCCCGAACCTGGTGCCGGCCAAGCTGTGCCAGCTTCTCATCGGCGGCGCCGAGCTGGGCGAGAGCCTGTCGCGCTCGCCGCTGGTGCCGCTGGTGAGCGCCACCGGCAGCGTGCGCATGGGCCGCAAGGTCGCAACAGTGGTGGCCGAGCGCCTGGGCCGCAGCCTGCTGGAACTGGGTGGCAACAACGCCATGATCGTGGCACCCTCGGCCGACCTCAGCCTGGCCCTGCGCGCCATCACCTTCTCGGCGGTGGGCACGGCCGGCCAGCGCTGCACCAGCCTGCGCCGCCTGTTCGTCCACAGCAGCATCCATGACCAGGTGGTGGCGCAGATCAAGCGCATCTATGCCAGCGTCAAGGTGGGTGATCCGCTGCAGCCTGATACCCTGGTCGGCCCGTTGATCGACCGCGCCGCCTTCGAGGCCATGCAGTCGGCCCTGGAGCAAGCTCGTGCGCAGGGTGGCGAAGTCACCGGCGGCGAGCGCGTCGAGGTAATGGGGGAGGGCTGGTATGTCCGTCCTGCCGTGGTCACCATGCCAGGCCAGACCGCCATCATGCATCACGAAACCTTTGCGCCCATCCTCTACATCGTCAAGTACGACGAGCTGGCTGAGGCGATTGCCCTGAACAATGCGGTGCCGCAGGGATTGTCCTCGGCCATCTTCACCAACGACATACGCGAGGCCGAGCTGTTCGTCTCGGCCGTGGGCAGCGATTGCGGCCTGGCCAACGTCAATATCGGCACCAGCGGCGCCGAGATCGGCGGCGCCTTCGGTGGCGAGAAGGAAACCGGCGGCGGCCGCGAATCGGGTTCGGACGCCTGGAAGAACTACATGCGCCGTGCCACCAACACCATCAACTACAGCAAGACCTTGCCGCTGGCACAGGGAGTGAAATTCGACATCGACTGACGGGCACTGCCTCGATATCAGTACAAGAAGAACAAGAAGCCAGGCGAGGGGCGCCTGGCGGTATTGACCTCGTTTCCACACCCCGCCGCAGGCGGGATCCACATCGGCAAATCGGCAAGGAGTTGAGTGATGAAGATGAAGTACCTGGCAATGACCTGTGCAATCGCAGCGACCATGGGTGTCACGACCGGCGCCCAGGCGCAGACCAAGACCATCTATGTCGGCATGAATGGTGGCACGATGGAGAAGAACTACACGGCCTCGATCTTCCCGGACTTCGAAAAGGCCAACAACGTCAAGGTCGTGGTCGTGCCGGGTACCTCCTCGGACATCATCGCCAAGATGCAAGCCCAGAAGGACAAGCCGCAGATGCACGTGGCCTTCCTCGATGACGGCGTGATGTATCGCGCCATCAACATGAGCCTGTGCGAGAAGGTCAAGGACGCCGCCGTGCTCAAGGACGTCTATCCCTTCGCGCGCCTGGCCAACGACCAGGCCGTGGCCATCGAGATGGGCGTGCTGGGCATCGGCTACAACAAGAAGCTGTTCGCCGAGAAGGGCTGGCCGGCACCGACCTCGTGGATGGATTTTGCTGATCCGAAGTACAAGCAGAAGGTGGTGTTCCAGTCCATCTCGGCCAGTACCTTCGGCCTGTATGGCTTCATGATGTTCAACCGCCTGGTGGGTGGTACCGACAAGAACGTCGATCCCGGCTTCAAGAAGTGGGGCAGCAGCATCGGTCCCAACGTGGTGGAGTACCTGTCGAGCTCGGCCAAGATCTCGGAGATGGTGCAGACCAATGAGGCGGCGATCTTCCCGCTGACCGTCACCGGCATCGCCAACCTCAAGGACAAGGGTATCGCGGCCGAGTTTGCCACGCCCAAGGAAGGCGGCGTGCTGCTGATGACCGGCGCCTGTCCCATCAAGGGTAACAGCGAACCCGAGCTGTCCCAGAAGCTGCTCGAATACCTGCTGACCCCGGCGGTCCAGTCCAAGAGCATGGCCCTGGCCAATTCCATCCCGGTCAACCGCAACGTGCCGCTGTCGGAAGCCGCACAGGCCAAGCTGGGCAAGAGCGAAGTGCTGACCAAGAACCTCAATACGGTGGACTGGGATGTGGTCAACGAGAAGCGCTCCGAGTGGAACAACCGCTGGAACCGCATGATCGAGCAGTAAGCCATGGGCGCGACGACCTCTGTCTGTCGTCGCGCTTGCCTCTTGTTGCCGTGTGATGGCAGTGTGACGCGCGCCGCCCTCGGGGTGGCGCGGGGGCCGCTGTCGTCCTGATTTTTTCCTGCCAGCGTACCGCCATGACCGCCGCCTATCGTTTCAATCCCGCCTTCCAGTCGCCGCAAGGCTCGCCCATCCGCGAACTGTTCAAGTACACGCAGCAACCCGGCATGATTTCCTTTGCCGGAGGCTATCCGGCACCAGCGCTGTTCGACGCCGAAGCCCTGGCGCGCAGTGCCGCTGCGGTCCTGGAGCAATCCCCCGCGGCCTGCCTGCAATATGGCGCGACCGAAGGCACGGCGCTGCTGGCCCAGGTCTTGCGCCAGCTCACGCGCGAGCGCATCGGCGGTGCCGGCGAGGTGGGCGAGCTGATCGTCACGACAGGTTCGCAGCAGGGCTTTGAATTGCTGTTGCGGGTCATGCTCACTGCGGGAGATTGCGTGGCCATCGAACGCCCTTGCTATCCGGCGGCGATCCAGGCCTTGCGGCTGGCCGGCGCCCAATTGCTGGAAGTACCGGGTGATGAAGAGGGCATGGATACCGATGCGCTGGAACAGTTGCTCCTCGGCGGCGCCCGACCCCGTCTGCTCTATGTGGTGCCGACCTTCGCCAACCCCACCGGTGCGACCCTGCCGCTGGCGCGCCGGCGGCACCTGCTGGCGCTGGCAGTGCGTTACCAGTTCCTGGTGATCGAGGATGATCCGTATGGGCAGCTGCGTTTCAGCGGCGAGGTGCAGCCGCCCCTGCTGCAGGTGGCGCAGGAGATCCCGGGTGCCGCCGACTGGCTGGTGTACCTGTCCAGCCTGTCCAAGGTGGTGGCGCCGGGTTTGCGCATCGGCTGGATGTGCGGCTCGCCCGAGATCCTGCGCCGTGCCGTGATCGCCAAGCAGACCGGCGACCTCTGTACCGCACCGTGGATGCAGATGGCGGCGGCGCGCTATCTCGCCGATGGCTGCCTGGAGGCGCATCTGCCGGCCATCATCGCGACTTATCGCGAGCGTTGCGAGATCATGCTCGATGCCCTGCGGCGCGCCTTCGGCGATGCGCTGTCCCTGATCGCGCCCGAGGGTGGCATGTTCATCTGGGCCAGCTGGAATGACGGGACGGATGCCAGCGCGCTATTGCACGAGGCGGTCAGGCAGAACGTGATGTACGTGCCCGGCGCCGCCTTCTACGCCCAGGACGCCGACGCCGCGCGGTTGCGGCTCTCGTTTACCAATGCCCAGCCGCAGCAGATCGTCGAGGGGGTGAGCCGCCTGCAGCAGGCGCATCGACAATGGCGCCACACGCAGCCCTGAGTCAAAGGCCGCAAGCGATGCGACAGCGCCCCGTTGCTTGCGGTAACGGGGCGCTGTCGCATGGAGCATGGGCGCTGCGGCCTACAGGTCGATCTTCATGCGTGCCACCACGGTGCGCTCCGTGCCGGGCATGACGTAGAGGTTGCTCCAGGATCCCACGTAGTAGTTGCGGTTGAACAGGTTATGCACGTCCAGTGACAGGCGCACGGTCTTGCTGAGCTGCCAGTAGCTGAGCAGCTTGACGGTGGTGTAGGCCGGCAGCGAATAGGTATCGGCCGCGTTGCCGGAGCGATTGCCTACGTAGTTCACGCCACCACCCAGACCGTAGCGCGTGCCGTTGGCCAGTGCATCCTCGCGCATGGCCAAGAGGCCGGCGCTGTAGGCCGGGATATTGGTCAGGCGGGTGCCGGCGGCCAGGGTCTTGTCGCGGGTGACGCGCTCATTGTCCCAGGAGAAGTTGGCCGAGAGGCGCCAGTGCGCGTCGAGCTGCCCATAGGCATCGGCCTCGAAGCCGGTGCTCTTGACCTCGCCGGCAGCCACCGAATAACCGGGGACATCGCTGGCGGTGAGCACATTGGTCTTGGTGATGTCATAGAGCGCGAAGTTGGCGCCCAGGCGCTCATCCTTGCTCTGCAGTTTCACGCCGGCCTCGTAGGCGGTGGAATGCTGGGGATCGAAGGCACGGCCGTTGACGTCCACGCCGCTGTTGCCACGGAAGGACTTGCCTGCCGTCAGGTACACCGAACTCCAGGTCGTGGGCAGGTAGGTGATGCCCGCGCGCGGCGAGACCGCGCTCTGTTGCTGCGACGTGGTTGTGGTGCCGCCGACGCGGTTTTCCACGCTCTGGTTGTACTGGTCCCAGCGCAGGCCACCGAGCAGCTTCCATTGCGGCGAGAGGCTGATCTGGTCCTGCACGAATAGGGCCTTGACGCGCTGGTGCTCATCCGAGCTGGAGGTGCGATTGGTCAGCGGCAGCAGGGCGCTGCCGTAGACCGGGTTGTAGATGTCGATGGGCGTGTTGGCCGAGCGCAGGATCTCGGTATTCATCCACAGCGTCGAGGCTTCGGCGCCCACCAGCAGGGTATGGCCGATGGCGCCCGTAGTGAAATTGCCCTGCAGTTCGGCCTGGAAGGAGGCATCGCGCGAAGGCAGCTGGCGCCAGGTGCGCGTGCGGTTCAACGTGCGGTTGTCGGCGGCCAGCGGATTACTCAGCGCGGCTTCGGTGTAGTAGCCGTCGAAGCTGCTTTCCTTGTAGCTGGCGCCGATCCTGGCGCGCCACTGCTCGGAGAGCGTGCGCTCCAGCGTCAGCTGGTGGGTGTTGCTGCGCATCTGCATGTTGCCATCGGAGGGCTCGCTGAGCACGCGATCGCGCGGCAGCGTGCCCAGCACACCGCGCACATTGATGATGCCGCGGTCCAGCGGCGTGCTGGCCTGCAGGAATTCACCCTCATAGTTCAGCAGCGTATCGCGGTCGATCACCCATGCCACCGAGGGCGCCACCAGGGAGCGGCGGTTGTTGAGCAGGCTGGAGCGGCTGTCGCCCTCCTCGGTCATGGCGATGAGGCGATAGGCCACGCTCTGGCCGAGCGGGCCGGTACTGTCGACCGAGGCGCGCTTGAGACCGCCGGTGCCGGCACTGAGTTCGGCGCTGTTCTTGCTGGTGAACTGCGGTTTCTTGGTGACGATGTTGATGGTGCCGCCCGGCTCGCTGCTGCCGAACAGGGCCGAGGCCGGTCCCTTGAGGAATTCGATGCGTTCGACATTGGCGGTGTCGCGGCGCGGATTGTAGCCACGCGAGCCGGGAAAGCCATTGATCAGGAAGCCCATGTCGGTGCTGCTGAAGCCACGAATGGCGAAGTTGTCCCAGGTACCGCCGAAGTCGTTGAGACGGCTGATGCCGCTGACATAGTCCACCGTATCGGCCAGGCGCACCGCACCCAGGTCCTCGATCTGCTGGGTGGTCATCACGCGCACCGACTGCGGGATCTCCAGCAGGGGCGTATCGGTACGGGTGGCACCGCTGGTGGAGGCGGTGTTGTAGCTGGCCGGGTTCTTGTCGGAGACCACGCTGATCTCGGGGAGGGCGCCGGTCTGGGTGCCGGTGCCGCCTTCACTGCCCTCGGCCCAGGCCAGCGGGGCCATGGTCATCAGGCTGGCGGCCAGCCAGTGGGCTGGACGAAGGTGTTCTCGCTGCAATCGCATCTCGTTGATTCTTGGCTTGGTAGGTCGGGATGCGAAATATAAATGATAATCGTTAGCAATTGTTGGGATTTTGTAAGAAATGATAGGGATTGATGTCAACCTGAGACAGCTTGATGCCGATGTCCTTGGGAGGAGGCCGTTTATACGATATGGTTCATCGGCAATAAAAACCGGCATTTGCTAGCGCAGATCAAATCATGGCCAGACTGCCGCCGCATTTGCCTCTGCACCTCACTATACTGGGGCCGGTCCGCTGGGTAGCCTCATGAGGGTGCCTCCGGCGGACCGCCATTGATTCGATCCAGGGATGACGCGATGCTCGCCAAACTCAAAGCCACTTTCAACTATTTCAACGATGCCGTCCCTTTCCGCCTGGTGCCGGCCCTCATCACCACGGCCGTTCTGATCCTGCTGCTGCTCACGCCCTGCCCGCCGGGGCTGGCCCCCAAGGCCTGGACGCTGGTGGCCATCTTCCTCACCACCATCGTGGCCATCATCCTGAAGGTCATGCCCATCGGCGTGATGGCGATGATGGCCATCGTCATCGTCTCGCTGTCGCAGGTCACGTCCAATTCGTCCAAGGGCGCCATTGCCGATGCGCTGGCCAGCTTCTCCAATCCGCTGATCTGGCTCATCGTGGTGGCCATCCTGATCTCGCGCGGGCTGAAGAAGACCGGCCTGGGGCGGCGCGTGGGTCTGATGTTCATCGCGCTGCTGGGACGTCGCACCATCGGCATCGGCTATGGCCTGGCCATCTGCGAGCTGGTGCTGGCGCCCTTCACGCCCAGCAATACGGCACGCGGCGGCGGCATCGTCCACCCCATCATGAAGTCGATCGCCAATGCCTTCGATTCGGACCCCGCCAAGGGCACCCAGAACAAGGTGGGCAGCTACCTGGCACTGGTCAACTACCATGCCAACCCGATCACCTCGGCCATGTTCCTCACCGCCACCGCGCCCAATCCGCTGGTGGTGAACTACGTGGCCAAGGCCACCGGCCATGCGCTGCAACTGTCCTGGACCACCTGGGCCCTATGCATGCTGCTGCCGGGACTGGTGTGCCTGCTGCTCATGCCGCTGGTGATCTACCTGATCGCGCCGCCCGAACTCAAGGCCACCCCCAATGCGGTCGATTTCGCCCGCAGTGAACTGGCGAGCATGGGGCCGCTGGGGGCCAGCGAGAAGGTCATGCTGGGGACCTTCGGCCTGTTGCTGCTGCTATGGGCCAACGTGCCGGCCATGGTGCTGGGCGCGGCCTTTACGCTGGACCCGACGGTGGTGGCCTTCGTCGGCCTGTTCGTGCTGATCATCACCGGCACCATCGACTGGGACGACGTGCTCTCCGAAAAGAGCGCCTGGGATACCCTGGTCTGGTTCGGCGCGCTGGTGATGCTGGCCGAGCAGCTGAACAAGACCGGCGTGGTGGCCTGGTTCTCCGAGGGGATGAAGGCGGCCATCGTCGCCAGCGGCATGGGCTGGTTTGCGGTGGCGGCGGTGCTGTTGCTGGTGTTCGTGCTGTCGCACTATTTCTTTGCCAGCACCACGGCCCATATCAGCGCCATGTTGCTGGCCTTCCTCACGGTGGGCGCGCAACTGCTGCCGCCGCAGTACGTGATGCCCTTCATGCTGATGATGACGGCCGGCTCGGCCATCATGATGACGCTGACGCACTACGCTACCGGTACCTCTCCCATCATCTTCGGTAGCGGCTACGTCTCCATGGGCAAGTGGTGGGGCGTGGGATTCGTGATGGCCGTGGTGGAGTTGCTGGTGTTTGCGACGGTGGGGAGTATGTGGTGGAAGGTGTTGGGGTTCTGGTAGGGGTTGGTTCGTCGAATTTTTTCTCTATGAGGCAAGTGAGCATGGTTCGTCAAATTGCACCGGTGACGCCGGGAGAGCTGCTCCTGGAAGAATTTCTCCTGCCGATGGGGATCACCCAATATCGCCTGGCCAAGGAGATCGGCGTGTCCCAATTGCGCATCAGTGAGATCGTCAATGGCAAGCGCGCCATCACGACCGATACCGATCTGAGACTGGCGCGCTTCTTTGGTTTGTCCGATGGATACTGGCTGCCTGCCCAGGTGGCCTATGACACTGAGATCGCGCGCGATAAGATGCGCGATGTGCTGGCCGGCATCCGGCAATGGCAACCCAAGGAACAGTCATCGACCTGACTGCTCCCGCGCATACGAAAATGGCGGCTCACCTCCATGAACCGCCATTTTTCTTGCCGGCGAAAACCGTGCTTACCTGAGATCCAGCACGATGCGCCCGTCGATCTTGCCCTCTTCCATGCGCGCGAAGATGGCATTGATGTTGTCCAGCTTGTCCCAGCTGAAGTGGGCGGCGACCTTGCCTTCGGCGGCGAAGACCAGCGATTCTTCCAGATCCTGGCGGGTGCCGACGATGGAGCCGCGCACGGTGATGCGTTTCAATACCGTATTGAACACCGGCAGCGTGATGTCGCCCGGTGGCAGGCCGACCAGCGCCATGGTGCCGCGCGAACGCAGGAAGCCGAACGCCTGTTCCATTGCCTTGGGCGAGACCGCTGTCACCAGCGCGCCGTGGGCGCCGCCGATGATGCGCTGTACCTCGTTGACCGCGTTGATGTTGCGACCGTCGACCACCAGATCGGCTCCCAGCTTCTTGGCCAGCGCCAGCTTGTCCTCGTGGATGTCGGCGGCGACCACATGCATGCCCATGGCCTTGGCGTATTGCACGGCCATATGGCCCAGGCCGCCGATGCCGGAGATCACCACCCATTCACCGGGACGCACCTCGGTTTCCTTCAAGCCCTTGTAGACGGTCACGCCGGCACACAGTACCGGCGCGGCCGGTCCGAACTCCAGGTCATCGGGCAGGCGACCCACATAGTTGGGATCGGCCAGGCCGTACTGTGCAAAGCTGCCATTGACGGAGTAACCGGTGTTCTGTTGTTCGGCGCACAGCGTTTCCCAGCCGGTGCGGCAGGGCTGGCAGCAGCCGCAGGCGGTGTGCAGCCAGGGCACGCCGATACGGTCGCCTTCCTTGATGCGCTTGACGCCGGCGCCCAGGGCGGCCACGTAACCGGTACCTTCGTGACCGGGGATGAAGGGTGGCTGCGGCTTGACCGGCCAGTCGCCATGGGCGGCGTGCAGATCGGTATGGCACACGCCGCTGGCTTCGAACTTGACCAGGATCTGGCCCGGGCCGGGCGTCGGGATGGGGACTTCCTCGATGGACAGGGGCTTGCCGAATTCGCGGACGACAGCCGCTTTCATGGTTTGCGTCATATGCACTCCTTGAGGGGGATCATCAGGATGCGCACAGGCCAGTGGTGAGTTCGCAGCAGCTGGAATCACCTGCCACGTCCGTGCGCGGGTCCCACTATCCTCTGGCCATGTGACGACGACAATCGATGAATGCGGATGAATTGATCCAGGTCGCCCATCGTTTGAAAACCCGGAAGGATGATGCGTAAATCAGTCCAATGACTTAACCGAAAATCAACAAGATGAAATCAGCAACATTGCATCGGATCATCATTTGGCAATCACCACTTCCACCTCGGTCTCGGCCAGTACCTTGGCCAGTTCCGGTGGGGGTGGCGCATCGGTGAAGAGCACGTCGATCTGCGACAGGTGCGCCATCTTCACCAGCGCCTGCCGGCCGAACTTGCTGGCATCGGCCACCAGCCAGACCTGGCGCGATTGTTCGATGATGGTCTGGGCTACCTTGACCTCGCGCGCATCGAAGTCGCGCAGCACGCCATCCATCTCGATGCTGGAGATGCCGATGATGCCGATGTCGACCTTGAACTGGCGGATGAAATCGATGGTGGCCTCGCCTACCACGCCACGGTCGCGCGAGCGCACCACGCCACCGGCGATGATGACTTCCAGCTCGGGATTGCTACCCAGTGTGGTGGCCACGTTCAGGTTGTTGGTCACGACGTGGAGGTTCTTGTGCTTCTGCAGCGACTGCGCCACCTCTTCGGTGGTGGTGCCCAGGTTCAGGATCAGCGAGCAGCCGTCCGGCACCCGCGCGGCCACGGTGCGGCCGATGCGGCGCTTGGCCTCGGCATGCATGACCTGGCGCTGCGGATAGGCGATGTTCTCGGTCGAGGACAGCAGCCCGACGCCTCCGTGATAGCGCGCCAGCAGGCTCTCGTCGACCATGGCCTTGACGTCGCGGCGCACCGTCTGGGTGGTTACGTTGAGTTGTTGCGCCAGTTCTTCCACCGAGATCGTGCCGTGCTTGCGCACGCACTCCAGCAGGGTTTGTTGCCTGGGATTGAGCATTTTTTATTGAAAACCGAATAACAACGAAGATCGAATTCGAACATTAAAAAACATAAACGAACTTAAAACAACAAATAATTGTTGATTTACTTTCGGGATGTCGCTTATCTTACGGTGCATTGGCAATTCCCGGGGTCTGCTTGGGCATTGCGCGCAACGAATGAAGCGGAGAAGAGGCGAATGGCGCTCGAATACGATCTGTTGGTGGTAGGCGGTGGCATCAACGGCGCAGGCATTGCCCGCGACGCGGCCGGCCGTGGCTTGCGGGTGTTGCTGTGCGAACAGCATGACCTGGCCCAGCACACCTCGTCGGCCAGCACCAAGCTGATCCACGGCGGCCTGCGCTATCTGGAGTATTACGAGTTCAAGCTGGTGCGCAAGGCCCTGCAGGAGCGCGAAGTGCTGCTGCGCTCGGCGCCGCACATCATCTGGCCACTGCGCTTTGTCATGCCGCATGACGCCAACCAGCGTCCGGCCTGGATGATCCGCGCCGGCCTGTTCCTCTACGATTACCTGGCCAGGCGCGAGATCCTGCCGGCCTCCGAAGGCGCCAACTTCAGCCGCCACGTGGCCGGCCAGCCGCTCAAGGGCGACTACCACCGTGGTTTCGTCTATTCCGATGGCTGGGTGGACGATGCGCGCCTGGTGGTGCTCAACGCCATGGACGCACAGCAACGCGGCGCCCGCATCCTTACCCGTACCCGCTGCGCCAGCGTGCGCCGCGACGGCGATCTCTGGCATGCCGTGCTGGAACACCAGCAGGCCGGCGGCGTACAGCTGGAGGAGGTGCGCGCCCGCGCCATCGTCAACGCCGCCGGTCCCTGGGCCGCGCGCTTTGCGCAATCGGTGCCGCAGGCCAAGCCGGGCCGCAGCCTGCGCCTGATCAAGGGCAGCCACATCGTGGTCAAGCGCCTGTTCGATCACCCGTATGCCTATATCTTCCAGAATCCCGACAAGCGCATCATCTTCGCCATCCCCTACCAGGACGAGTTCACGCTGATCGGCACCACCGATCTCGAATACCACGGCGATGCCGGCAAGGTCGAGATCGACCAAGGCGAGATCGACTACCTGTGCGAGATGGCCAACCGCTATTTCAAGCGCCAGATCTCGCGTGACGACGTGGTCTGGACCTATTCGGGCGTACGTCCGCTGCTGGACGACAGCGCCGAGAACGCCTCGGCGATCACCCGCGACTACCTGCTCGAATGCGACGACGCCGGCGCTCCCATGTTGAATGTCTGGGGCGGCAAGATCACCACCTATCGCAAGCTGGCCGAAGAAGCACTGGCCATGCTGGCGCCGAGCCTGGGCGCGTCCACGCGCTCCTGGACGGCCACCGCCCCGCTGCCGGGCGGCGACCTGCAGGAGGCGGGCAAGCTGGTCGGCCGTTATGATTTCGATGCCTTCCTGCGGGCGTTCCAGGCGCGCCACCCGTGGTTGCCGGACACGCTGGCACGTCGCTATGCACGTAGCTATGGCACCCGTGCCGAACACATCATCGGCCAGGCCGACCGCATGGCGGCACTGGGCGAAGAACTGGCGCCAGGCCTTCATGAGGCCGAGGCGCGTTATCTGGTCCAGGCCGAATGGGCGCGCAGCGCCGACGACATCCTGTGGCGCCGCAGCAAGCTGGGGCTGCATTGCCAGCCGCAGCACCGGGAGCGGCTGGAGACCTGGCTGGCGCAATTGCCAGACCCGGGCTCCACGCTCCGCTAAGCCCAGGTCGCCGCAAGCCATCAATCAAAAATAGCAGTGAGGAGACAGCGTGACCCTGGAATTAAGACAAGTGGCCAAGACGGTCGGTGCCCAAACGCACCTGTACCCGCTTGACCTGAGACTGGCCGCAGGCGGGATCAATGTCCTGCTCGGTCCCACGCAGGCCGGCAAGACCTCGCTCATGCGCATCATCGCCGGCCTGGACAAGCCCACCGCCGGCCACGTGCTGGTCGACGGCAAGGACGTGACCGGCGTGGGTGTGCGCGAGCGCAACCTGGCGATGGTCTACCAGCAATTCATCAACTACCCCGGCCTGACGGTGTTCGAGAACATCGCCGCGCCGCTGCGCCTGCAGAAGCAGCCCGCTGCCGAGATCAAGCGTCGCGTCACCGAGATCGCCGAGAAGCTGCACATCGCCCATCTGCTGCAGCGCCTGCCGGGCGAGCTCTCCGGCGGCCAGCAGCAGCGTACCGCGCTGGCGCGTGCGCTGATCAAGCGCGCCCCGCTGGTGTTGCTGGACGAACCGCTGGTCAACCTCGACTACAAGCTGCGTGAGGAATTGCGCAGCGAACTGATTTCGCTCTTCACCAACGGCGACACCACGGTGGTCTATGCCACCACCGAGCCGCAAGAGGCCTTGCTGCTGGGTGGCCATACCGCGGTGATGCACGAAGGCCGCCTGCTGCAGTTCGCGCCGACCCTGGAATTGTTCAATGCACCGGCCTCCACCCAGGTGGCGGCGATCTTCAACGATCCGCCGATGAACCTGCTCGATGCGACCGCCCAGGCTTCGGTCGATGGCGCGGTGGTCCTGAAGATGAATGACGGCAGCGTGCTGGAGATCACCGGGCGCAAGCTGCGCCTGGCGCCCGGCCAGCGCTGCAAGCTGGGCGTGCGCTGCAACGACGTGCGCCTGCAAGCGCTGAACGCACCCGGTGTGCAGCTCGGCTGCAGCGTGTCGCTGGCCGAACTGAGCGGCTCCGAAACCTACCTGCACCTGCGCCACGGCGACATGCCGCTGGTGGCGCAACTCTCGGGCGTGCATGACTGCGCCATCGGCAGTACGGTCCAGGTCAGCATCGCCGCTTCGCAAGCATTCCTGTTCGATACAGAGGGCCGCCTGTTGAGCGCCCCGATGGAGATTCACTGACATGGCCCGCATCGAATTCAGAAACCTGGGCCACGCCTATGGCGGCAAGCCCGCCAGCCTCAAGGACTACGCCCTGCAACCCATGAACATGGTGTGGGAAGACGGTGGCGCCTATGCCTTGCTGGGCCCCTCCGGCTGCGGCAAGTCCACGCTGTTGAACATCATCTCGGGCCTGCTGCAGCCCTCCGAGGGGCAGGTATTGTTCGACGGCGTCGACATGACCCGCATGGCCACCCGCGATCGCAACATCGCCCAGGTGTTCCAGTTCCCGGTGCTCTACGACACCATGAGCGTGTTCGACAACCTGGCCTTCCCGCTGCGCAACCGCAAGATGGCCGAGCGCGAAGTGCAGGCGCGCGTGCACGAGATCGCCGAGATGCTCGATCTCTCGCGCGACCTCAAGCAGCGTGCCGCCGGCCTCTCGGCCGATGCCAAGCAGAAGATCTCGCTGGGGCGCGGACTGGTGCGCAAGGACGTGGCGGCCATCCTCTTCGACGAACCGCTGACGGTGATCGACCCGCACATGAAGTGGGAGCTGCGCCAGAAACTCAAGGAGATCCACCACCAGCTCAAGCTGACCCTGATCTATGTCACCCACGACCAGGTCGAGGCACTGACCTTCGCCGATGAAGTGGTGGTGATGACCGAAGGCAAGGTGGTCCAGCAGGGCCAGCCGGAAGCCTTGTTCCTGCGGCCCGACCATACCTTCGTCGGCTATTTCATCGGCAGCCCCGGCATGAATTTCTGCCCGCTCTCCATTGCCGGCGACGCGGTCATGATCGGCCAGCAGCGCGTGCAGGTAGAGCCGGCCCAGTTGCAGGCGCTCAAGAACGCCAACGGTGAACTGAAGCTGGGCATCCGTCCCGAGTTCGTCGAGCTGGCCGCCGCCGGCAGCGCCGGCGCGGTCAGCGCCGAGATCACCCAGGTCCAGCACCTGGGTACCAGCCAGCTGGTGACGGCCCAGGTCGAGGGGGTGAGCATCAAGGCCCGCGTGGCGCCCGAGACCCGGGTGGCGATCGGACCGCAGTGGCTCAGCCTGGCAGGGGCGCAGACGATCTACTTCAGCAACGACCAGAGAATAGGGCGCTAAGCACATGAGCAAGCCATACAACAACAAGGCCTGGTTCTTCATCCTCCCGGTCTTCCTGACGGTGGCCTTCTCGGCCATCATCCCGCTGATGACAGTGGTGAACTACTCGGTGCAGGACATCATCAGCCCCGAACAGAGCGTCTTCGTCGGCCTGGAATGGTTCAAGGACGTCATGCGCGATAGTGAGCTGCATTCGGCCCTGCTGCGCCAGCTGATCTTCTCCTTCTGCGTGCTGCTGGTGCAGATCCCGCTGGGCATCGTGCTGGCGCTGGCCATGCCGCACAAGGGCTGGAAGTCCTCGGCCACCCTGGTGATCCTGGCCATGCCGTTGCTGATCCCATGGAACGTGGTCGGCACCATCTGGCAGATCTTCGGACGTGGCGACATCGGCCTGGGTGGTTATGTGCTCAACCTCCTGGGCAGTGGCTACAACTACGCCTCCAATCCGCTGGATGCCTGGCTGACCGTGCTGGTCATGGACGTCTGGCACTGGACCCCGCTGGTGGCGCTGCTGGCCTTTGCCGGCCTGCGCTCCATCCCCGATGCCTACTACCAGGCTGCGCAGATCGATGGCGCCAGCCGCTGGGCGGTGTTCCGTTACATCCAGCTGCCCAAGATGCGTGGCGTGCTGGTGATCGCGGTGCTGCTGCGCTTCATGGACAGCTTCATGATCTATACCGAGCCCTTCGTGCTGACCGGCGGCGGTCCTGGCAACTCGACCACCTTCCTGAGCCAGTACCTCACGCAAAAGGCAGTGGGCCAGTTCGACCTGGGTCCGGCGGCAGCTTTCTCGCTGATCTATTTCCTCATCATCCTGCTGTTGTCCTTCGTGCTCTATAACTGGATGCAGAGTGCCGGCAACGACAGCGCCAACGCCACCGGGGGCCATCATGAATAAGACCCAGGACAATACCCTCACGCGCATGCTGGTGATGGCGATCTACATCGCCTTCACGCTGATCCCGCTGTACTGGTTGCTCAACACCTCGCTCAAGACCAACGAGGAGACGCTGTCGGTCTTCACGCTCTGGCCCAACCAGCCGACGCTGAACAACTTCAAGGTCATCTTCACCGATCCCTCGTGGTACTCGGGTTACATCAACTCCATCATCTATGTGGCCATGAATACCGTCATGTCCCTGCTGGTGGCGTTGCCGGCGGCGTATGCGTTCTCGCGCTACCGCTTCCTGGGTGACAAGCACATGTTCTTCTGGCTGCTGACCAACCGCATGACGCCGCCGGCGGTGTTCCTGCTGCCGTTCTTCCAGCTCTATTCCACCATCGGCCTGTCGGACACCCACATCGCCGTGGCCCTGGCGCACATGCTCTTCAACGTGCCGCTGGCGGTGTGGATCCTGGAAGGCTTCATGTCGGGCGTGCCGCGCGAGATCGACGAGACGGCCTATATCGATGGCTTCTCCTTCCCGCGTTTCTTCGTGCGCATCTTCCTGCCGCTGATCAAGTCGGGGGTGGGCGTGACGGCCTTCTTCTGCTTCATGTTCAGCTGGGTCGAGTTGCTGCTGGCACGCACGCTGACATCGGTCAACGCCAAGCCCATCAGCGCCATCATGACCCGCACCGCCTCGGCGGCCGGCATGGACTGGGGCATCCTGGCCGCGGCCGGTGTATTGACGATTATTCCCGGGGCACTGGTGATCTGGTTCGTGCGCAACCACATCGCCAAGGGCTTCGCGATGGGGAGAGTGTGATCATGGCAAATGCATTTTCGTGGATGTCCTGGACGGTGCCGGTGGCGATCTTCTTCGCATGCGTGGCGCTCATGCTGGTGGGGATGACGATCTGGGAGGTCCGTTCTCCCACCATTGAACGCAAGGGCTTCCTGCCCATGCGCACGACACGTGGAGATCGCCTTTTCA